>JAHJQZ010000034.1 GCA_018818925.1 Alphaproteobacteria bacterium | reverse complement strand
GCGACTGTTCGGGTTCAATGGATGAACGGGCGGAGACTCAGGCTCCCCCACGGGCTTGTCGGCCCAAGGGAACATCGGTCTTCCGCCCGTTGCCGCACCCCCAACTCTAGCAGATGCGGATGCGGTCAAGTTACAAGGGAAAGCAGCGACCCACCGGAATGGCAGAGTTTGATTAACTGTCGCCGCAACAAGCCGCAACACGTTTTGTCGCCTTGACCGCTGTCTGAGGTGCGAATGAACTCATGTTGGCTCGATAGGGAGGTCGAGGCAAGTGTCCCAAGTGCAGGCCACCGTCTACATGCTTAGATGTGCTGACGGCTCCTACTATGTCGGGCGGACCACGAAGGACATTGAGACACGCGTGTCGGAGCACAACGAGGGCATCAACGAGACCAGCTACACCCGTCCCAGGCGTCCTGTGACGTTGGTCTTTTCCGAGGTCTACGATCGCATCGACGACTCCATCCGCCGCGAGCGCCAGATCAAGGGCTGGTCGCGCAAGAAGAAAGAGGCCTTGATCCAGGGCGACTACGAGGCGTTGCCGGACCTTGCAAGCAGGCCGCCAAGGTCTTGAGCCGCAACGCACTCTGCCCCATCATGAGGTGCTGCAACTCCGCCTCATCCTGAGGTGCGAACGCAGTGAGCCTCGAAGGATCGGCAGCAAGCACCGAGGCCAAACCCTCGCCCCTCATCCTGAGCTTGTCGAAGGACGAGGGTCGCTCCGCTCCCACCTCAGGATGAGGGTTTGGGGGCAGACAGCGGTGCCAGCCGCCGACGCGCTGTCTATGAAATCTCTCGATCTGCACAACCTTGCCAGCAGGCCGTCAAGGTCTTGAGCCGCAACACACTCCGCCTCGTCCTGCGGTGCTGCGACTCCGCCTCATCCTGAGGTGCGAACGCAGTGAGCCTCGAAGGACTTCGAGATGTCTCGCGGATTGTGCCGGTGGCACGATCCGAGGCGAGAAGGCCGCGAGACCTATGGTCGAGTGGCGCAACAAGCGCCGAGGCCAAACCCTCGCCCTTCATCCTGAGCTTGTCGAAGGACGAGGGTCGCTCCGCTCCCACCTCAGGATGAGGGTTTGGAGGGTGCGCTTTCGCACGCCGTAGATGTCATTGGGTGCCGGGATCAAGTCCCGTGACGACATCAGGGGCGGGGCAGGAACTCAGTGCATATGGCCGACTGTCACTGTAGTTCCGCAATTCACCGCAAACGCGTCAAGCCCGAGGATGACGTGGTAAGTTGTCGGGAAAATTCAGTTGGACATCAGACCCTGATCTCTCAAAAGCTCATGGGTTCCTGATATGGCCCCAACGTAGCGCGCCACCTCTTCAGGAAAATCTGGATCGCCGGTTAGTTGTAATCCGCCGTATATTTCGTATCTCCAAATGGAAAAGTTAGGGTCGCCCGCGCCTTGCGCTCCACAGTAACTGAAAGTCCCGTTTCCCAACGATATATCCACAAAGTTGTTTGAATTCATTTCGAATAATTTCTCATAAAGAAGCTCGCCAACAGAGCTCAATAGAGCACATTCTATGGCGTACTGATCTGGCAAACGAACATTCCAATGATGCCATAGCAGCGCTCGCGTTATCATCTCAAAAAGCCGCGTCACCCTCTGTATTTCGATCGGCAACATCGTAGGAATGCCCGCTTGTGATATCGTTATGCCATCCGCCAACTCACGCTTAAGCCGTTGGTTTTTGGCCAGTCGCTTTGGTACCATCAATGTTAGGTTTTTGCGTGCAACCGAATGCCTTCCACCAAACGGTAACACCGCCGTTAGATAAGTTTCGTCCTTGGCCTTCGCATTATTGCAGTCGAGGCAAGCTGGCACCTTTGGGAAATGACTCCGATGCTCTTCCAAAAAGAACTGTCGAGCAAAAACATGGTCCCCTGTAGGAATGGAATGCTCTTTCCCACAGTAAACACACAACTGATTTTGAAACTGTTTGCTTGCCATTTATTCAAGTCAACTAGACCCCCTCCGCACAAAGCTCTCGATCACCTTCTTCCGCCCCACCCCCGCGAAATCGATCGTCAGCTTGTTGCCCTCGATCGCCGCCACGGTCCCGGTGCCGAACTTGAGGTGAACCACGGCATCCCCGACCGCATAGGCGCTGCCCCGCCCGACATCGACCGAGCGCGCCACCAGATCGCCCTCGATGGTCAGTGGGCCGCGCGAGATGCGGGTGGCGGCTTGGGCGCGGGCGCGTTTCCAGCCGGGGCTTTCGTAAACACTGTCGAACGGGTCGCGGGTGAACGTGTCGAAGCCGGAAAGATTGGAACGGCCGCCATAGGTGTAGCCGCCGTATGAAGAGCCGGTGTCCTTGACCTCGACTTTTTCGGCCGGCAACTCGTCGAGAAAGCGCGACGGGATGGCTGATTGCCAGAGGCCGTGGGTGCGCCGGTTCTGGGCGAGGGAAATGCGGGCGCGCTTTTTGGCGCGGGTGATGCCGACATAGGCGAGGCGCCGCTCTTCCTCGAGGCCGACCTTGCCGCTTTCGTCGAGCGAGCGCTGGTTGGGGAAGAGGCCGTCCTCCCAGCCGGGCAGGAACACGGTGTCGAATTCGAGCCCCTTGGCCGAGTGCAACGTCATGATCGACACGGCATCGTCGCCCTCGCCCGAGTCGCGGTCCATGACGAGGGAAACGTGTTCGAGAAAGCCGGTCAGGCTTTCGAATTCCTCCATGAAACGCACCAGTTCCTTGAGGTTTTCAAGGCGGCCATAGGCGTCGGCGCTCTTGTCGTTCTGCCACATGGCCGTATAGCCGCTCTCGTCGAGAATCTGCTGGGCCAGTTCGAAATGCGGAATGGATTGCGCCTTGAACGACCAGTCCTCGAACTGGTGGACAAGCTCGTTGAGCACGGTGCGCTGGCGCGGCTTCAGCTCCTCGGTCTCGACGATCTGCCGCGTCGCCTCGAATAGCGGCATGTTCTGGGCGCGGGCCACGGCCATCAGCGTCTTGACGGTACTGTCGCCGATGCCGCGCTTGGGGACATTGACGATGCGCTCGAAGGCGAGATCGTCGGCCGGCTGGTTGACGACGCGCAGATAGGCGAGGGCGTCGCGGATTTCGCGGCGCTCGTAGAAGCGCGGGCCGCCGATGACGCGATAGGATAGGCCGAGCGTATTGAAGCGCTCCTCGAAGGCGCGCATCTGGGCCGAGGTGCGCACGAGAATGGCCATGGAATTGAGCATGGCGCCCTGGCGCTGCAGGTCCTCGATCTCTTCGCCGACCTGGCGCGCCTCCTCCTCGCTGTCCCAGACCGAGGTGATGGCGACCTTGTCGCCGTCCTCGCCGACATCGGTCTGCAAGGTCTTGCCGAGGCGGGATTCGTTGTGGGCGATGAGGTGGCTGGCGGCGGCGAGGATATTGGCGGTCGAGCGGTAATTGCGTTCGAGCCGGATCACCTTGGCGCCGGGAAAATCCTTTTCGAACCGCAGGATGTTGTCGACCTCGGCGCCGCGCCAGCCATAGATCGACTGGTCGTCGTCGCCCACAACGCAGATGTTGGGAGCAAATGAGCCCTCACCCTGAGCTCGTCGAAGGGCGGGGGCGGGGCTTTCCGTTTCTCCTCGTCCTTCGACAGGCTCAGGATGAGGAGAAACGGATTGCGTGAAATCGTGCCCCGCCGCCAAGAGCCTCAGCCACTGGTATTGGGCGACGTTCGAATCCTGATACTCGTCGACCAGCATGTAGCGGAACCGCTCGTGATACTCGGCAAGCACGGCCGGGTTCTCGCGGAAGAGGCGTATGCCTTCGAGCAGGAGGTCGCCGAAATCGGCGGCATTGAGCGTCTTGAGGCGGGCCTGATAGTCGGCATAGAGCTTTTCGGCCTTGCCATTGGCGAACATGCCGGCATCGGCGGCCGAGACATCCTTGGGCAACTGGCCGCGATTCTTCCAGCCGTCCATCATCGAGGCGAACTGCCGGGCCGGCCAGCGCTTTTCGTCGATGTTCTCGGCTTCGAGCAATTGCTTGATCAGCCGCACCTGGTCGTCGGTGTCGAGGATGGTGAAATCGGGTCTCAAACCCACCAGTTCGGCATTGCGCCTGAGGATGCGGGCGCCGATCGAATGGAAGGTGCCGAGCCAGGGCATGCCCTCGACGGCGTGGCCGACGAGATGGCCGACGCGGTCCTTCATCTCGCGCGCCGCCTTGTTGGTGAAGGTCACCGAGAGGATCTGGCCGGCGCGGGCGCTGCTCGTGGCAAGAATATGGGCGATGCGCGTCGTGAGGACGCGCGTCTTGCCGGTGCCGGCCCCGGCCAGGACCAGCAGCGGACCATTAAGCGTCAGCACGGCATCGCGCTGTTCCTCGTTGAGTCCATTGAGATAGCCGGGGGCGCGCGCCCCGAACTGGCTGGTGATCGGGCCCGGTTGCGGGCGCTGCGGGGCGGCGTCACTGGGCATGGGCAAGGGGCGCTGATTCTAGTTTTGTTCGCATGGCGCGACTATAAGGTCGCGGCGCCCCGCGGTCCATGCGATCCGCCGGAGCGCGATGCGGGCTGGGACGCGATCGTTCAGCCGTCCATCGGCGGATCGTAGCGGAGGATCCAGCTCAACAGCCACGGCTGGCCCTCGGCGTCGAACGAGGCGATGTCGTCGATCCGCCAGCCCTCCGCCTGCTCGATGAGAAACAACGACAGCTGCGAGGTGCCACCGTTTTTCGTGACGCTGACCGTGGCGGTCGCCTGATGGCCGCTCACCACCGGTTCGGAAATGGCAATGCTGCCGCTTTCGATAACCAGCGACAGCGGATCGAACGGGATGAGGTTGATCGGCGGCTCGACATTGCCCGCGGCGGCGAAAAGGGTCTGCTCATTGCTGAAGTAACCGTCGAAAAGCGCCTGCAGGCGGTCCGAATAGATGTCCTCGGGCGCCAGCTCCTTGCCCACCACGACGGGCGGGGCGTAGACGGCGACCAGAAGCTGCTTCGGCGTGGCGTCGTAATCAGCCGGCGCGCCGCCCCAGAGCGTCGCGAAAAGGCCGAAAACCATGGGAAGACCGAAGTCCATCTGACGGCTCGTGTGGTGAATCGGGCAATGCACCGAACATCGGACCGGATCGCGACGCGAGCGCGGCGCGGTTCGGGCATTCTCGTGGCTTTTTGCCGGCAAATCGGCGACGTGCCGCTCTTTGGCGGGGCCGGCATGTGGATTGTCACAATATGTCACACCCCCGTCATGGATTTGTTGCGCGGCGCCCCTAAACGCGCTCGGCCCGCCTGCTTGAAAAACCCGGCAGTCACGGCCGGATGGCGCGGGCGTCGATTCACGAGCATGTGCGCCGGTTCTATGGGCGCACCTCTGCGACGAGCGAGGACATTCGAACCATGACCAAAAGCCTTCTGCTCGCCGGCCTGACCGGCGCGTTCCTGTGCTCCACCGCCGTTTCGGCGGTTGCGGCACCGGTCTTCAACCGCATCGCCAGCTTTCCGGTGGCCGAGAACAATCAGGAGGCCGAAGCGACCTCCTCCGAAATCATCGCGGTCAGCGAAGACGGCATGACGCTGGTCTATTCCGACAGCCCCGGCGGCGGCATCGGCTTCATCGACATCACCGACCCGGCCGCGCCCAAGCCCGCTGGCTATGTCGCGCTCGACGGCGAGCCGACCTCGGTCACCGTCGTCGGCCCCAAGGCCTATGTCGGGGTCAATTCATCCGAAAGCTATACCGAGCCGTCGGGCTATCTCGCTGTCGTCGATCTGGCATCCCATGAGCTGACCGAGAGCTGCGACCTCGGCGGCCAGCCCGATTCGGTCGCCCGCGCCAAGGATGGCTCGATGATCGCCGTCGCCATCGAGAACGAGCGCGACGAGGAGATCAACGACGCCGCCCTCCCGCAGATGCCGAGCGGCACGCTCGTCATTCTCGACATCGCCGACGGCGCCGCCGATTGCGACACCATGCGGGTCGTCGATGTGACGGGCCTCGCCGATGTCGTGCCCGAAGACGCCGAGCCGGAATATGTCGATTTCAACGCGGCCGGAATGATCGCGCTGACCATGCAGGAAAACAATCACATCGTTCTTGTCGACGGCAAGACCGGTGAGGTGACCGGCGATTTCTCCGCCGGTTCGGTCGACCTTACCGGCATCGACGCCAAGGACGACGGCGCGCTGATCTTCACCGACAGCCAGGACGGGCGCCCGCGCGAGCCCGACACCATTCAGTGGCTCGACAACGATCGCTTCGTCATCGCCAACGAGGGCGACTGGAACGGCGGTTCGCGCTCGTTCTCGATCCTCAACACCTCGGGCGAAGTGCTCTACGATTCGGGCAACATGCTCGACCTTTTGGCCGCCAGCATCGGCCATTATCCGGACAAGCGTTCCGACGCCAAGGGCGTCGAGCCGGAAGGCCTCGAAGTCGCGACTTTCGGGGATACCACCTATATCTTCGTGCTCGAAGAGCGTTCGTCGCTGATCGCGGTCTTCAAGGATACCGGCGCCGAGCCGGAATTCGTCCAGATGCTGCCCTCCGGCGTCGGACCGGAAGGCGCCATCGCCATTCCCGCGCGCAACCTCATCGCCTCGGCCAACGAGGAAGACCTGCGTGAAGACGGCCTCGCCGGCTCTCATGTGATGATCTATGAGCTCGCCGAAGGCGAGATGGCCTATCCGACCATTGTGGCCGGCAAGGACGAGAACGGCACCCAGATCGGCTTTGTCGCCCTGTCCGGACTCGCCGCCGATCCGAGCGAAGCCGGCAAGCTCTATGCTGTTTCCGACAGCATCATGGGCAGCCAGCCCTCGATCTTCGTGATCGACGCGACGCAGTCCCCGGCCATGATCACCAAAAAGATCGTCGTCACCCGCGACGGCGCACCGGCAGCGGCCTTCGACCTCGAAGGCATCGTCACCGACGGCGAAGGCGGGTTCTGGCTCGGTTCGGAAGGCCGCACCGATCGCGACATTCCGCATGCGATCTATCACGTCGACGGCACAGGTGCGATCCTTGAGGAAGTCATGTTCCCCGAGAGCCTTCTCGCCAACGAAATCCGTTTCGGCATCGAGGGCATCACTTCGGTCGGCGAAGGCGCGGACAAGGTACTTTGGATGGCGATCCAGCGCGAATGGGGCGACGACGCCGAAGGCTTCGTCAAGCTCGTATCCTATACGCCGGCCTCCGGCGCCTGGGGTGCCGTCTCCTATCCGCTCGAAGCCAAGGCCGAAGGCGCCTGGGTCGGTCTTTCCGATATCACCGTCTATGGCGACCACGCCTATATCATCGAGCGTGACAACCAGATCGCCCAGAAGGCCAAACTCAAGAAGCTCTACCGTGTCAAGCTCAGCGAGTTGCAGCCGGCCGAGATCGGCTCGGAACTGCCGGTGGTGAGCAAGCAGGAAGTTCACGACTTCATTCCCGACCTCGCCGCCTTCAACGGCTATGTCCTCGACAAGGTCGAAGGCTTCACAATCGACGTTAATGGCGAGGGCTTTGCGGTCACCGACAATGACGGCGTCGACGATTCGTCGGGCGAGACCTACTTCTGGTCCATCGGCAAGATGATGTAGGCCAGCGCCTCTCGCAATCACGCAGGCGGCCGGCCCGCGCGCCGGCCGCCTGCACCGCCCCGCCCCGTGGCGTCACGCCAGCGTCACCGAGGCCATGTACAAGGGCGTCGTGCGGAAACCGCCTCCGCAGGTTTTTGTTTCATCACCAGAAGATTTCAGGGCCGGGCCGAACGCCCGGCCTATTTTTTTGCTGGCGCGGCGACGTCGCGCCGGCAGGGGCCGGTTGCGTGGTGCGGTCGGCTCCAGCATGGCGCGTGGTTACCCAAACGTGAAAAAACGGCCGCTTCGCCGCCTTCCTCGGCTTGACCGCGTTCCCTGGCTTGCCGCAATATCCGCGCCGGGGAGTGGCGGCCCGCAGACCGCAAGGAACATGAAGGCGTATTTTTCGTGATGTATCTGCGTCGAGCCTTGCTCGTTCTCGCCCTTATTCTGTTCAGCTTCCCGACAGGCGCACAGACCCTCGATGCCGTTCGCCAGCGCGGACATCTCGTGTGCGGTGCCACCGATCCGATTGCGGGCTTCGCCCAGCGCAGCGATGCGGGGATTTGGTCGGGTTTTGACGTCGATTTCTGTCGCGCCGTTGCGGCGGCCGTCCTCGGCAATCCGGACCTCGTCGAATTTCGGCCTCTCATCGGAACGGCCCGCTTCGCCGCGCTTCAGGCGGGTGAAGTCGATCTTCTCGCCCGCAACGCCGCCTGGACGATCAGCCGCGACACCGGCTATGGGGTCCATTTCGCCGGCGTGTCGTTTTTCGACGGATTGGCCTTCCTGGTGCCGAACGACATCGACGCGGTCTCGGCCTTCGAACTCGACGATGTGCGCGTCTGCATCAGCGACGACGAAGACGAGCGCAAGGCGGTCGGCAGCTTTTTCGCCGAGTCCGGCGGCAGCTATGCCGAACTGATCTACGAGGAACGCGCCGACTTCCCCCTGGCCTATTCCACCGGTCGCTGCAATGTGCTGGCGGCGCCGGCGAGCTGGCTCTATGCCCATCGCCGCATGTCAGGGGATTCCGGCTTCGGCCGCATCTTGCCGGAGCGCCTGTCGAAACTGCCCTATGGCCCGGTCGTCCGCCAGGGCGACGACCAATGGTTCAACATCGTCAAGTGGACGCTTTTGGCGCTGGTCAATGCCGAGGAACTCGGGGTTACCTCGCTCAATCTCGAGCCGATGCAGTCGACGCGCAACCCGGACATTCGCCGCTTGCTCGGCCTTGAGGGCGATTTCGGAACGCCGCTGCAGCTCGACCCGAAATGGATGCAGACCGTCATCCATGCCGTTGGCAACTACGGTGAAATCTACGCCCGCAATTTCGGCGCCCAGACCGGCGCCGCCCTGCCGCGCGGCTCGAACGCCCTGTGGCTGCGGGGCGGGCTCCTCTACGCGCCGCCGATCAGATAGGGCCTATCGCCCGGTCACCACCGGCAGGTCGGCACGACCGCCCCATTCGGTCCATGAGCCGTCATAAACTGTGGCTGGCCGGTGGCCCATCGCGGCCATGGCCAGGGAAACGATGGGCGCCGTCACACCCGATCCACAGGAGGTGATGACCGGTCGGGCTGGATCGATCCCGGCCGCCGCGAACCGCGCCCGGAGTTCGGCGGGATCGCGCAGGCGGCCATTGGCGATGAGATCGGGAAAGGGCAGGTTCCTGGCGCCCGGCATATGCCCGCCCCTCAGCCCCGGCCTCGGCTCGGGTTCCTCGCCCCGGAACCGCCCGGCCGAACGCACGTCGACGACCTGAATGGCGGGGTCGTCGAGTGCCGCCAGGACCCTTGCCGCATCGGCGACGCCGGTCGGGTCGAATCTCGCATGGAAACTGGCGGGACGCGGCGCCGTGGCGCCAGCGCCGAGCACTCGGCCTTCGGCCACCCATTTCGGCAGGCCGCCATCGAGCACGAAGACCTTTTTTGCGCCCATGACCAGGAAATTCCACCAGACGCGGGCTGCCGACATCAGGCCCATGCCATCATAGACGACGATCGTGTCGGTCTCCGAAATGCCGAGCCCGCCAACGGCTTCGGCGAAGACCTCCGGCGCCGCCAGCATATGCGGCAACGCAATGGAGGTATCGGCGATCAGGTCCGGGTTGAAGCGCACGGCGCCGGGAATATGGGCGGCGAGGAACTCGGCGTCCGGATCGCGCGCCATGGACGGCAGGTACCAGGAGCCATCGACGATCCTGAGATCGGCATCGAACAGATGCGCGGCGAGCCAGTCAGTCGAAACGAGCGGAGAGGCGGTCATGATCCCATCACTCCTTTGCCAGAACGCCCGCCATGTCGACCGATTCCGGTCGGGTGAGCCAGCCCGGCACCGGCAGGTTCCTGGACTTCAGGAAATCCGGGTTGAACAGCTTGGACTGGTAGCGGTGGCCGTAGTCGCACAGCATGGTGACAATGGTCTTGCCCGGTCCGAGCGCGCGGGCGAGCCGCGCCGCGCCGGCGATGTTGATGCCCGACGAGCCGCCGAGGCACAGGCCCTCATGCTCGACGAGGTCGAAAACATAGGGCAGGGCCTCGCTGTCGGGGATGCAATAGGCGTGGTCGACGACAACGCCCTCGAGATTGGCGGTGATGCGGCCCTGGCCGATCCCCTCGGTGATCGAGCCGCCTTCCGATTTCAACTCGCCGCTGGTGTAGTACGAAAAAAGCGCCGCGCCTTCGGGATCGGCGAGGGCGATCTGGATGTCCTTATCCGCCGCCTTGAGGCCGAGCGACATGCCGCCGAGCGTGCCGCCGGTGCCGACGGCGCAGACGAAGCCGTCGATCCTGCCGCCGGTCTGGGCGAGGATTTCCCGGGCCGTGCCCTCGATATGGGCCTGGCGGTTGGCGACATTGTCGAACTGGTTGGCCCAGACGGCGCCGCCTTCGCGTGTCGTGGCAAGTTTTTCCGCCAGACGTCCGGACACCTTCACATAATTGTTCGGATTTTTGTAGGGAACCGCCGGCACCTCGATCAGTTCGGCGCCGTAAAGACGCAGGGCGTCCTTTTTCTCCTGGCTCTGGGTTTCGGGAATGACGATCACCGTCCTGTAGCCGAGGGCGTTGCCGATCATTGTCAGTCCGATTCCGGTATTGCCGGCCGTGCCCTCGACGATGGTCCCGCCGGGCTTGAGCAGCCCGCGCCGCTCGGCGTCGCGGATGATGTAGAGGGCAGCGCGGTCCTTGACCGACTGGCCGGGATTGAGGAACTCGGCCTTGCCCCAGATGTCGCACCCGGTCAGCTCGGAGACGCGATTGAGGCGGATGAGCGGCGTGTTTCCGACCATGGCCGGGACATCGGAATGGGCGTTGAGCATGAGGCTTTCCAATTGGCGTTGCTTGTGAGGCTAGAGCCTTTCAGTGTTTCATGGAAACACTGAAAGGCTCCAAGTCCTTGGTTTGTCGCATTTCCGGACGGCGAACCGGTGTCCACTTCACCTGGAAATGCTCTAGTGACCCGCTCCCGCCATCGCAAGGCGGTAAAGCGCCCGGCTGGAAGGCTTTTCCAAATACCCCGAGGCGCGGGGCACCGCCTGCCGCCGTTCGCGCCAGGCCGAGCATCCGATTGTCGCCTGTCGCGAACCGGCAAAGACTAGATATGCTCCTCGCGACTCTGCTCGACGAGCGACTTGTTGTATTTGGTCAGCGCGTCGACGCGGAAGATGTGGCCGACCACCACATGCGCCCCGTGGGTGACGACCGGCAGACTCGCGTCCTCGACGGCATCGAAGGTCCGCAAGGCCATTTCCAGCGTATCGGCCGGCCGCATGAAGTACTTGCCCGGCGAAGCCTCGAAAACCTCTTCCGGCGCGCCCTCGGCCAGGGGCCGCATGACGTCGCGCACCCGCGTGCGCTGGGCGAGGAAGGTGTGCGGGCCTTCCTCGAGCAGGATGCCGCGCGTATAGAGCTGCCAGTAGAAGAACGAGCGGCCCATGGCGAGCTGGGTGAGCCCGGTGGCGATGGAGACCGTCAACAAAAGGGCGATGGAAAAGGCGAAACCGCCGGTCAGCTCGAAGATCATCACCGAAGTCGAGATCGGCGCCCCGAGAACGGCGGCCGCCACTGCCCCCATGCCGATGATGGCGTAGAGCCCCTGCGAGGAAGCCATTTCGGGAAAGACCGATGCCGCGATCAGCCCGAAGGCGCCACCGGTCATGGCGCCGAGATAGAGCGAGGGCGAGAACAGCCCGCCACCCATGCGCGAACCGAGCGTGATCGCCGTCGCGACGGTCTTGGCGACGATCAGCATCAGCATGAGCATGAGGTCGAGCCGGTTGCCGAGGGCCGCATCCGTCGCCTCGTAGCCGACCCCGAGCACCTGCGGAAAGACAAGGGCGATCAGTCCGACCAATCCACCGCCGAAGATCGGCAGCATCCAGGAGGGCAGCCGGACATGGCGCGCCGACCAGTCGGCGCCGATCAGGGCCGACTGGAACAGGATGGCGACGAGCGCGCAGGTCACGCCGAGAAGGGCGAAGGCGGGAATTTCCCAATTGGAGGTGATCTGGTAGTCCGGCACGATGAAGGCCGGCGCCTCGCCGAACCAGCCGCGTGAGATCACCGAGGCGACGACCGCCGAGATGACCAGCGGCACGAAGGCACTCATGGCGAAATGCCCGAGAATGACTTCGTGGGCGAACAGCACGCCGGCGATCGGGGCGTTGAACGAGGCGGCGATGGCCGCCGCGACACCGCAACCGAGCATGGCCCGTCGCGCCGAAGGCGGCATGTCGAAGAAGCGGAACAGCGCCCGCGATACGGCGGCGGCGCAATAGACCACCGGTCCCTCGCGCCCGGCGCTGCCGCCCGAGCCGAGCGTAATCGCCGAAATCGCCGTTCCGCGCAGCGCTTCCCTGAGCCCGAGGCGCGGCGTCGTGGCGGTCCGGGCCTCGATCACGTCGGCAACCCCGCCGGCCCGGCCCGAAGCGTGCCAGTATCTGAGGATGAAGGCGATCACGGCACCGCCGACGAGCGGCGCCAGTGCCGGTACCCAAAAGGGCAGAGTGGCGATACTCGAAAGAAACCGTTCCGAGGTGGTTCCTGCCCAGAGCCACTGCGTCAGGGCGATGGCGGAGCGGAAGGCGATGGCGACGACGGCGCCGGCCGCGCCCGCCAACAGGGCCAGCATCCAGACCTTGGGCTGCTGCAGGGCCAGGAAGGTCTCGACATGTGGCCTGACCCAGCGCAGCACGACCAGGGAAATCTGGCTTATGGCTTGAGATGGCCGGTTCATTCTTGCATGGCGCGAAAGATCATGGATTCGGATTTGGATGCTGCCGGCGAGCGCCGTTGGCACCCCGGCGACATCCAAAGGGTTGCCATATCGGCGCGCCATGTCCAACCCTTCTCAAGATTTGGCCGGAATCATCTTTAAAAACAGCCTTGCCGCCGCTCTAGGCGGGTGACGCGCGACGCCGAACTGCCTAAAGTCCGGCTGGCAAGAGGGTTAATCAACTGTGCTCAACCGCCTTTACATCGTTGTTGGCAGCCTGCTGATTCTCCTGATCGTCTTTGCTTTCGCTGCGCCCTATCTCATCGACTGGTCCGACCGTCGCACCCAGATCGAGGCGCTGGCCGCCGAAGCGCTGGGCACGCCGGTGCGCATCGCCGGCGGCATCGACATACACTTCCTGCCCCAGCCCAGCGTCACCATTGACGGCATCAGCGTCGGCCCGGAAGAAGACCCGGTCGCCACGATAGAGCATGCCGAAGCCATCCTCAGCCTGACCGATTTCCTGCGCGACCGCTTCAACGTGACGAGCCTCAGGATTTCAGGTGCCGACATCCATCTCGGCATCGACGAAAACGGGGCGGTTTCAGCGCCGGTCATCCTGCCCGAAACGGTCAATGCCTCCAATGTCTCGATCGCCAACGCCACCCTGACCGGCAGCGCCGTCACCCTGACCGACGCCCGCAATGGCGGTTCCTGGCGCTTCGACGACATCGAGGGCAACCTGGCGCTCTCGGCCCTGCGCGGCCCATTCGGCTTCAACGCCACCGGCACCGTTGCCGGCGCGCCCTACCAGCTCCGCATCACCACCTCGCAGATGAACACCGCGGGCGAATTGCAGGTGGCGCTCTACGCCCGCGCCATCGATGCCGGCTTTGCACTCAATGCCGAGGGCCTGTTCGAGACCGGCGCGGCGCCGCGTTTTGCCGGAAAGCTGTCTTTCCGACAGCCGCCGCCATCGGAAGCCGGCTCGGTGCGCGGCAATCTCGTGCTCGAAGCCGAGTTCGATGCCGATACCGAACGGGCGCGCCTGACCAATTACGTGCTGGTGCCGGACGAAAACCGGGCCGGCACGCGCATGACCGGCGCCGCCGAACTCGAACTCGGTCCGTCGCCGCGTTTTCATGCGGTGGTGTCCGGCGGTGTCGTCGCCCTGGCGCCGCGCGACGCCCGCACGGCTTCCCCCGAGGACCCCTATGAACTCGTGCGCCTCATCGCGGAACTGCCGCCGCCGCCGTTGCCGCCGCTGCCGGGCACGATCAATGTCGACATTTCCGAGCTGGACCTGCGTGCCTTCGCGCTGAGGGATGTGCGGCTCGACGCCAGCGCCGACGGCGATGCCTGGCGCATCGACGCCTTCGAGGGCAAGCTGCCGGGCGACACCGCTTTCGGCCTGACCGGCAGCGCCGGCTCGCGGGACGGCAGGCCCTGGGCCGAGGGGCGCCTGAGCGTGACGACCGACCGGCTCGATGCCTTGGTGCAATTGTGGCGGCCGCCGGACGACAATGTGCCGCTCTTCGGCATCGAGGCGAGCCTCGACACGCGGTTTTCGCTCGCCGATGGCGCCGTGACCTTCAGCGAGGGCAAGGGCCAATTCGACGGCGCCGGCTTCACCCTTGCTGGCACGCTGCCATCGCCGGGCGGCAGGATCGACCTCACGGCGACGCTCGGAAACTTCAACCAGCGCCAGAGCCGCGAACTCTTCGTCAGCCTGCCCGAAATCGCCGGCGATCCCGCCTTTGCCGCCAGTTTCTCCGGCGGCAGTTTCGACCTTGGCGCCGAAGCGCTGGAGCTGTTCGGCCTATTGGGCAGCCAGGTGTCGGCGCAGGGTGAATGGAGCGGCGGCGACATCGGCTTTTCCAAGATCGCGGCCGGCCAATGGGGCGGCGCCAGCTTCAACCTGTCGGGCGCCTACACATCCGGCGACAACCCCGTCGTCACCGCCAGCGGCCACGTCATCCTCGATCCGGCGGCGC
Organism: Alphaproteobacteria bacterium; assembly: GCA_018818925.1. Taxonomy (GTDB): domain Bacteria; phylum Pseudomonadota; class Alphaproteobacteria; order Rhizobiales; family Devosiaceae; genus JAHJQZ01. The sequence goes on along the minus strand of JAHJQZ010000034.1, from coordinate 14,027 downwards.
GCGACGGCGCCCTGCCGGTCGTCTACGAACGATTCGGCATCGCCCCGGAGGTCCGCTTGCTCGTTTCGCGCAACCTTCCGGCCAGCCTCGACCTCGTTTTGTCGCCGCCCGGCGAGGATGGCGTGCAGGTGCTGGAACTGGATGGGCGCGTCGCCAGCGCCGATCTCACCTTCGCCGCCAATCTTACCGAGGGCCTTGTTGCCTACCAGCACGCGCCGCTCGGCGTGCGTGCGACGCTCGATTCCGCTTCGCCCAGCGATCTGGCGGCGGCGCTGGGGCTCGATCTGCCGCTCGAGGATTCCGGCGGCGCCACGGCGACGCTGATCGCCCAGGGCTCGCCGGCCAACAGCATGGACGTCCAGCTGACCTATGTCAGCCCGGCGGACAAGCTGCAGTTCACCGGCAACGTCATTCCGGCGCAATTGTCGAGCCTGAAGGGCAGGGGACGGTTCGAGTTCGATCTCGCCACGCCTTCGGCCTGGGCCGAACCGCTCGGCCTCACCGGCCTCTACCTGCCCTCGGTCAAGGGCGTGGCGGAAATCGCCTTTACCGGGGCGGAATCGGTCGTCCTGACGGCGCTCAACGCCGATGCCGGCGGCACCAGCGTGCGCGGCGACCTGGTCAGGGCGCTTGAAGCGGGCACCCCGCTCTATACCGGCAACCTGGCCCTGGGCGGCGTCGACATTGCCGGCTTTGCGGCGCTGTTCGGCGGCGGCGCCGCGCTCCTCAACCTCGAGGGCACGACCTGGCCCGACGGGCCGTTCGCCGAGGCCGACGGCCCGCGTGCGACCCGCGGCCGCATTTCCGTCACCGCCAGCGCCGTCGTTTCGGAAGGGCACGCCCTTGCCGGCGCAACCAGCTTCGATCTCGTCTGGGACGACCACGACACCAGGTTGCGCGGGCTGCGCGCCACGATCGGCGGCGGCACGATGACGCTCGATTTCAAGGCCTGCTGCACCGGCACGCCCGGTCCCCGCCAGGTCGACCTCCGGCTCGAACTGATTGGAATCGGTCTCGATGCCCTCGTGCCCGACGACCCGGCGCGATCGCTCGATGCCAGGGTCTCCGGCTCCATCAGCGCCAGCGGCACCGGCGACACCATCGCCGCCATCATCGCCTCGCTGACCGGGCAGGGCAGTTTTTCGGCCCGCGATCTCGCCATCGCCGGCTTCGATGCGAGCGCTTTCGAGACCATTGCCGGTTCCGACACCCTTATCGAACTCGACGCCGAGGCATTGGCGGCGCTTGTCGCCGAGGCGCTGGCCTCCGGCGCGTTCGAAGCCGACGAACTGGACGGCGTGCTGTCGCTGGCCGGCGGTACGTTGAGGGCCAACAATCTCGCGGCGACCGGCGACAAGGGCAAGCTTTACGGCAACATCGCCCTCAATCTCGCCGATCTCGGCCTCAACGGTACCTGGACACTGGCGCCAAACGGCACGGTCGGGGATGGCGGGCTGATCAACGAATCGACCGGACGCATCGGCGCCGTGCTCGGCGGCACCATCATCGACCCCGACTATCAGCTCGACCTCGTCCAGATGGTCGATTCCATCCAGGTGCGCGCCTTCGAGGTCGAGGTCGAGCGGCTGGAGCGGCTGAAGGCCGAGGACGAGGCGCGCGCCCGCGCCGCCGCCGAGGAACGGGCGCGGCTGATGGCGCTTGAAGCCAAGCGCAAGGCCGAGGAGGCCGCCGCCAAGGCCGAAGCCGAGGCCAAGGCAAGGGCCGCGGCCGAGGAAGCGGCGCGCAGGGCTGCAGCCGAAGAGGCGGCCCGCAAAGCCGCCGAGGAAGCGGCAGCCAGGGCTGTTGTCGAGGAAGCAGCTCGCAAGGCCGCGGTCGAAGAGGCGGCCCACAAAGCCGCCGAGGAAGCGGCGGCGAGGGCCGCTGCCGAGGAAGACGCGCGCAAGGCCGCAGCAGCAGCGGCGGCGCGCGAGACAGCGGCGGAAGCGGCGGCGCTCAAGGCTGCCGAAGAGGAAGCGGCGCGTCGGGCGGCCGCCGAAGCGGCGGCGCGCCAGCAACAGGCCGAGCCGGTGCAGCAAACTGACCGGACCAGCATCGAACAGCGGAACGAACAGGCCATCCAGCAGCTTTTGCGCGATCTCGGCGAAAGTCAGGACCCGCAGCTCGCGCCCTCCGGCTGCCCGGCACTGGGCAGCGTCGCCCCGGCCGACGTGCCGCCGGGCTGCCCGGTGAGCGAGGACCGGGCCGTCGATCTTTTGCAGTAGTCTTCCCGAACCGATGCCGGCACGGCCCTATCCGTCCGCCGCCGCGCGCCGCCTGTCACTCGGGGCGCGGCCCGCCGTCATGCGGGTCGCCTGCCGCTTCGTGTTGGCCGCGATGCTCGGCGCCGACGCCGAACAGCCGTCCCTTTTCGGCCAGCAGCACGCAGCCCAGCGCCAGCGCGCCCATCAGCGCGTAGCCGCCCGAAATCGACACCAAGGTGCCGTTGAAGCTCTGGCTGATGCCAAGGCCGATCAGGGCGCCGCCAACCGTCTGCAGAAAGCCGAAGACGGCCGATGCCGTGCCGGCGACCTTGCCGAGCGGTTCCATGGACAGGGCGTTCATGTTGCCGCCGATCCAGCCGAAATGGAACATGACCAGGGCAAACAGCGTCATGAACAGCCACAGCGGCGGGATACCGAAAAGGCTGAGGACCAGAAGGACCGAGGCGAAGAAGAGATAGCCGAGCAGGGCATAATGGGATAGCCGCCGCATGCCGATGCGTCCCACCATGCGTGAATTCATGAAATTCGAGATCGCCATGACGATGCCCATGGCGCCGAAAGCGAAGGGAAACAGCACGCCGAGGCCGTAGATGTCGACATAGATCTGCTGGGCCAGATTGATGTAGCCGTTGAGCGCCGCGAAGATGAAGATGCCGGCTGCCGCATAGAGCATGGCCATGCGGTTGGAAAACACGATGCGGAATCCGTCGATGATCACGGCCGGCCGGAGCGAGCGCTGGTCTTCCGGCCGCAGCGTCTCGGGCAGGCGGAAAAGGACCCAAAGGCCGATAATGCCGCCCAATGCCGCCATGAAGACGAAAATCAGACTCCAGTGTCCGGCCAGAAGCAGGACCTGGCCGATGCCCGGCGCGATGATCGGAATGAGCATGAAGATCATGAAGACCAGCGACATGATTTCGGCCATGGCTCGGCCCGAAAAGGTATCGCGCACGATCGACTGGGATATGACCCGCGTTCCAGCGGCGCCGATGCCCTGAATGAAACGCAGGGCAAGAAGACCGGCATAGCTCGGAGACCAAGGCGTCAGCAGGGCGGCGACCATGTAGATGCCGATGCCGACGAGCAGCGGTGCCCGCCGCCCGAACCGGTCCGAAAGCGGACCGTAGACCAGTTGGCTGACGCCGAAACCGAGCATGTAGACGGTCAGCATGTACTGCCTGTCGTTCTCCACCGCGACCCCGAGGGATTCGCCGATATTGGGGAAGGCAGGCAGCATGACGTCGATGGCGAGCGCATTGAGCGCCATCATCGCGGCAATGAGCGCAATGAATTCGATGCGCGGCAAGGGCTTTGCCGGTTGTGTCGCAGCCATGGGGTTCTCTGTTGGTCTGGCCGAGCCTCGGCCGGGCCGGACCTTCGACCCATTCGGCGCCAAAGGCAAGACCGGCGGACAAGGGCGCGGCGTCGGATCAGGCCGGCGCCGCGGCAAAATGCGGCGCACTTTGTTCGCGGATGGGCAGGTGGATCGCCGCCGAAAAAAGGCCGAGCAGGATGCCGAGATACCAGATCAGGGCATAGGACCCGGTCGCGTCGTAGACCAGTCCGCCGAGCCAGACGCCGAGAAATCCGCCGACCTGGTGCGACAGGAAGGCGACGCCGTAGAGCATGCCGAGATAGCGCGCCCCGAAGAACAGCGCCACGAGCCCCGCCGTCAGCGGCACTGTCGCCAGCCAGATCATGCCGAGCGCCGCCGCATAGGTATAGGCGGTGACCTCGGAGATCGGCACGATGAGAAAGATGGCGGTGATGACGGCGCGCGAGAAATAGATCGTCGCCAGAAGGTACTGGCGCGGCAGCTTGCCGCCGAGCCAGCCGGCGAGCAGGGAGCCGACGAGGTTGAACAGCCCGATTATGGCGATCGACCACGAGCCGACCTCTGGACTGAGCCCGCACTGGATGAGATAGGCCGGCATGTGCACGGTGACGAAGGCGAGATGGAAGCCGCAGACGAAAAAGCCGATGACGAGGAGCCTGTAGCTGCCATGGCCCCAAGCGCGGCTCAATGCCTGCATGAACCTCATATCGGCGCCGCCTTCCATCGTCTCGGACTTGCCGGTGAGGGCAATGGTCAGCGGAATGACCAGCACGATGAGCGCCGCGAGATAGACGAGCGCCATCTGCCAGCCGAAGCTTTGAATGAAGGCCTGGCCGAGCGGGGCGAAGACGAACTGGCCGAGCGAGGAGGCCGCGGTGGCAATGCCAAAGATGAAGGAGCGTTTTTCCGGCGGCACGGCGCGGCCGAAAGCGGCCATGACGATGGCGAAGCTCGCCGTGCCGATACCGACGCCCATCATCAGGCCGGCGGTCAGGATCAGCATGCCTTCATCGGGCGCAAAAGCCATGCCCGCGAGCCCGGCGGCGTAGATCACGGCGCCGACCGCCAGAACCCGCGCCGTGCCGAAGCGGTCGGCCAGACCCCCGGCGACCGGCTGGGCGAAGCCCCAGACAAGGTTCTGGATGGCCATGGCCAGACCATAGCTTTCGCGGCTCCAGCCCATGTCCAACGTCATCGGCAGCGTGAACAGGCCGAGCGAGGCGCGCGCGCCAAAAGTGACGGCGGCAATCACGCAGCCGGCGATGACGATGACGGCGAGGGGCAGGCGGCGGGCGGGGCTGGCTGCGGCCATTGCGGGGGCTTCCTGGGCAAAAGGAAGCGCACGCTAGTCGCGTTCCGCCCATCGTCAAAGTGGATTTATCTGATCCGGTCTATCAGCAGTTCTGATGGCGGAACGATGCGCGACGGAGCGTCAGGAGGCCTGCTTGACCGGGACGCCGGCCTTTTCCAGATGCTCCTGCAACTCGCCGGCCTGGAACATCTCGCGGACGATGTCGGCGCCGCCGACGAATTCGCCCTTCACATAGAGCTGTGGAATGGTCGGCCAGTTGGTATAGGCCTTGATGCCTTCGCGCAGGTCGGCGCTTTCGAGCACGTTGGCGCTCGAATATTCGACGCCGAGATAGTTGAGGATCTGGACGACCTGGCCGGAAAAGCCGCATTGCGGGAAATCCGGCGTGCCCTTCATGAACAGGAACACGTCATTGGTCTTGACGGAAGTGTCGATGAAGGCGGTGACATCGCTCATGATGCAATCCTTGGCTGCTGGCGCGGGGGCAAGGCCCGCGAAACGAAAGCGCACTTGATAATTGATGCGTCCCGTGCTGTCGAGGGGCGCACGCATTTGTGCGCCGGCACGGCATCGGGAGGACGGCATGCCCCAGCTTTTCACCACGCTCGGTCCGAAAACGGCGGATGAGCTCGGTTTCATCCTGCCGCACGAGCATGTTTTCGTCGACCTGAGGACGCCCGACCGGCCCGGCTATGCCGAGGCCGACACCGACGAGGTGGTGCGGGTGATGGCGCCACGGATCGCGGAAATCAAGGCCGAAGGCGTCACGGCGCTGGTCGAATGCACCACCGGCGGGGTGGGCCGGCGCGCCGATATCGATCTGGCCGTGTCCGAGGCGACGGATTTCCCCATCGTCGTGCCGACCGGCAATTACCGCGAGCCATGGATTCCGGACTGGGTGAGAATAGCGAGCGAAGCCGACCTCGAAGCCTGGATGACACGCGAACTCAACGAGCGGCTCGGCGAGGCCGACTTCAAGGCCGGCTGGATCAAATTGAGCGCCGGCGACGACGGCATTACCGAACTCGAGACGCGAATCCTGCGCGCCGCGGTACGGGCGGCAAAACGCTGCAACGCCACCATCGGCAGCCACACGATCAAGGGTCGAGTGGTGATGGATCAACTCGACATCATCGAAAGGGAGGGCGGCGATCCGTCCCGGTTCATCTCGATCCACACCCAGGCCGAGCCGGATTTCGAACTGCACAAGGCGGTGGCGGCGCGCGGCGCCTGGATCGAGTTCGACAATGCCGGCTGGGTGCCCGACGAGGACTATCTCAAGCCGGTGCTGCACGCCCTCGATGCCGGTCTCGAACGCCAGATGCTCTTGAGCCACGATGCCGGCTGGTACGATCCGGCCAAACCCCATGGCGGCGAGCAGAAGCCCTATACGGTGCTGGCCGGCTCGATCCTGCCGGCGTTGCGGCAAAGGGGCGTCGGCGCGGAGACGATCAGGCTTTTGACCCACGCCAACCCGTTCAACGCCTTCGCGCGGTAGGGTGCATTGGCTAGCACTTTACGGCGTGGCCCCCTCCACCATGCTTTGCATGGGCCGCCGCCTCCATGAATGAAGGAGGCTCAAGAGGCAAACGCCATCAATCCCGTTTGCCGCGCGACCGCATCACGGCGCGCTGGTCTGCAGCGCCAGGGCGTGCAGGTCGCCGCCCACCTTGCCCTTGAGGGCATCATAGACCATGCGCTGCTGCTCGACGCGCGACTTGCCGGCGAAGCTGGCGGAGACGACGCGCGCCGCGTAATGGTCGCCGTCGCCGGCGAGATCGCGGATTTCGACAATAGCGTCGGGAAACGCCTGTTTGATCATCGTCTCGATGTCGCCCGCATTCATCGCCATTTTGCCGCTCCAAAGAGGTTCGCCCGGGCGCGTGTCCGGACCGTGGGGCCGATGCCCGGCCCGCCCGGACGCGCTCGGTTTCAGCCGGCCATGAAGCGCGGGAACCAGTCCTCGTGCACGGCCAAGAGATCGGCCACAGGTATCGCACGCGCTTCGCCAAGCTTCAATGCGTCGCCATCGGTCGTGCCGATCCAGAAGGCTGCCACGCCGGCGGCGTCGGACAATTCGAGCACCGTCTCGAGATCGTCGCGGGCGATGGTGACGAGGTAGCGCCCCTGGTCCTCGCCGAAAAAGACCGCGGCCGGGTCGAGATCATTGAGCTCGGTCACCTTGGCGCCGACGCCGGAAGCCATGGCCATTTCGGCGAGGGCGACGCCGATGCCGCCGTCGGAAAGGTCGTGACAGGCCGTCGCCGTGCCGGCGCGAATGAGGTCGCGGACGAAATTGCCGGTCTTTTTCTCGTGGGCGAGATCGACTGGTGGCGGCGCGCCTTCGTCGCGGTCGAACAGCACCGACAGGAAGCGCGACTGCCCCAGATGCGTGCCCCACTCGTCTGGGGCGCCGACCAAAAGGATGCACTCGCCCTCGGCGGCGAAGCGGATGCGCGCCATCTTGGCATAGTCGGGAATGAGCCCGACGCCGGCAATGGTCGGGGTCGGCAGGATACCGACGCCATTGGTCTCGTTGTAGAGTGAGACATTGCCCGAAACGATCGGGAAATCGAGCGCGAGGCAGGCCTCGGAAATGCCTTTGATGGCATAAACGAGCTGCCCCATGGCCTCAGGCTTTTCCGGATTGCCGAAATTGAGGTTGTCGGTGACGGCCAGCGGCTCGGCGCCGGTGGCAGTGAGGTTGCGCCAGCATTCGGCCACGGCCTGCTTGCCGCCCTCGAATGGGTCGGCGTCGCAATAGCGCGGGTTGACGTCCGAGGAAAAGGCGAGGGCCTTCTGCGGATGGCCGTCGACGCGAATGACGCCGGCGTCGCCGCCGGGAAGTTGCAGGGAATTGCCCTGGATGAGCGTGTCGTATTGCTCATAGACCCAGCGGCGCGAGCAAAGGTCGCGCGAGCCGATAAGACGCAACAGGGCCTCGGCCACGTCGACCGGCGGCACCGGCGCCTTGAGGGCCTTGGGCGGTTTCGGCTCGACCCAGGGCCGGTCGTATTCCGGCGCCTCGTCGCCCAATTCCTTGATCGGCAGATTGGCGACCTCCGTACCCTGCCAGAGGATGCGGAACCTCAAATCGTTCGTGGTGATGCCGACGGTGGCGAAATCGAGTTCCCATTTCTCGAACACGGCGCGCGCCGCCGCTTCCTTGTCGGGATCGAGCACCATGAGCATGCGCTCCTGGCTCTCGGAGAGCATCATCTCGTAGGGTGTCATGTCCTGTTCGCGCTGCGGCACCCGGTCGAGGTCGAGCTCGATGCCGAGATCGCCCTTGGCGCCCATTTCGACCGCGCTACAGGTCAGCCCCGCCGCGCCCATGTCCTGGATGGCAATGACGGCACCGGTCGCCATCAGTTCGAGACAGGCATCGAGCAGCCGCTTTTCGGTGAAAGGGTCGCCGACCTGCACCGTCGGGCGCTTGTGCTCGATCTCGTCGTCGAATTCGGCCGAGGCCATGGTGGCGCCGCCGACGCCGTCGCGCCCGGTCTTGGCGCCGAGATAGACGACCGGCAGGCCGACGCCCTCGGCCTTGGAATAGAAAATCCTGTCGGTGTCGGCGATGCCGGCGGCGAAGGCGTTGACCAGGATATTGCCGTTGTAGCGGGCGTTGAACTCGACCTCGCCGCCGACGGTCGGCACGCCGAAGCTGTTGCCGTAGCCGCCAATGCCCGAAACGACGCCCGAAACCAGATGCCGAGTCTTTTCGTGATCGGGCGCGCCGAACCTCAGGGCGTTCATCGCCGCGACCGGCCGGGCGCCCATGGTGAAGACATCGCGCAGGATGCCGCCGATGCCGGTCGCCGCGCCCTGATAGGGCTCGATATAGGAGGGGTGGTTGTGCGATTCCATCTTGAACACGACGCACTGGCCGTCGCCGATATCGACGACGCCGGCATTCTCGCCCGGCCCCTGGATGACGCGCGGTCCCGTGGTCGGCAGTGTCCTCAGCCATTTCTTCGAAGACTTGTACGAGCAGTGCTCGTTCCACATGGCCGAGAAAATGCCGAGTTCGGTGAAGCTCGGCTCGCGCCCGATCAGCTCGAGGATCTTGTCGTATTCTTCCGGCTTGAGGCCGTGGGCGGCGATGAGATCGGGAGTGATCCGGGGTTCGTTGGGGATCATGGCTTTTTATCTTGCTGCAAAAGGAGGGAGCGGTCGAAGGCGATTGCGAGGACCCTGTTCGCGCGCTACGCACGCTATATCGCACACGCTGGCGCGAACCAAATGGCTTTTGCCGCGGCCGCGACATCGCGCCCGGTTTTTCACCCCGCCGCGGCCCCGTCGTTACGGCTGCGCAACGCCTTGGCGATGGCGTGGCGAATCTTGCCCGGCGGCTGGCGGAATTTCATGCCTCCGAGCCGGATGGCGGTGCGCTCGAGCCCGGTCTTGAGCGGGTCGATAGCGGCATTGAAGCGCCGGACGGCGTCCGGCTCCAGTCCGGCGGCATTGGCGAGATGGTCTGCCAGCGCCTCGAAATCATGGTGGCGCCCGAGGAGCTCGCCGAGCTGGGCCACCGATTTGCAGCGCTGTTCGCTCGGGCCGTGCCTGAGCGGGGTCAGGAGGGCGAGCTGGATGGCGTGGTATTTCACCTGTTTGCGCCAGTCGTGGAAATCGTTGGGCACACCCGAGCGTTCCGCCTCGATCATGTACCGGCGGGCGGCGCGATAGCTCAGCGCCACGCCGTCGGCAAGGCAGGTCCAGTCTCTGTTCTCGACCCGCCACAACACATTATTGCCGGCGAGCGCCGCGATGTCGCGCGCAAAGGCGTCGAGCAGGGCCTCCTGCTCGAACGGGCTCGGCGGCGGGCCGGCCAGTTCGTCGATGCGGCCGGCGAAATCGCCAAGGCCCGATAGGGGCGGGGCGCTGGCGAACAATTCGGTCAGCAATTGCGCCCGCACGACCGAATCGCGGTGATGGGCCAGCCGCCGCGCCGTGTCCCTGAGACCGACATTGAGGACGCGGTAATAGCGCAAGGCCGGGCGGACCAGGCGCAGAAAGGCACGCAGTTCCTTGACGGCGACGCGGGCGCGGTGGACCCGGTCCTCGATGGTCCGGTCCTCGTCATGGGCGCGTGCCCCGGCCTTGCCGAGCCCGTCCGCGAGCTTTGTGGCCACGGCCTCCTCGAACGGCCTGTCAAACAGAAGCGACGTACGCATCACTGTACCCGAAGCCAAGTGCATGACCGCAAGTCAATGCATAGCCGCTATTTTAGGCGGAGCGGCTGGCGGTGGCAAATCCGTCCGGCGGCGCGGCCGGAAGCGTATGGATCAGGCGGCGACGCTGTCGAACAGGGATTCGAACAGGGCCCTGCCGTCGCTGCCGCCATGGGCCGGTTCGATCAGGTTCTCCGGATGCGGCATCATTCCGAGCACGTTCCGATTCGCGTTGAAGATGCCGGCGATGTCGTGGATCGAACCGTTCGGATTGGTGCCTGCGGCATAGCGGAAGGCGACGCGGTGATCGTCCTCGATCCGCTTCAGCGTCTCCGGCTCGGCGAAATAATTGCCGTCCATATGGGCGACCGGGCAGCGGATCACCTCGCCCTTGCGGTAGCGCGAGGTGAAGGCCGAACGGGTGTCGACCACCTCGAGCCTGACCTCGCGGCAGACGAATCGGAGCGTGGCGTTGCGCATAAGGACGCCGGGCAGCATGCCGGCTTCGGTGAGAATCTGGAAGCCGTTGCAGACCCCGAGCACCAGCACGCCGCGGTCCGCCGCCGCGCGCACCGCTTCCATGATCGGCGCCCGTGCCGCGATGGCGCCGGACCTCAGATAGTCGCCATAGGAAAAGCCGCCGGGCAGGACGACGAGGTCGACCTCGGGCAGGGCGGTTTCCTTGTGCCAGACGACGACGGGCGGACGCCCGGAAATCTTGGTGATGGCCGCGATCATGTCGCGATCGCGATTGGAACCGGGAAACTGGATGACGGCGGTGCGCATGCCGTCTTTTTGGCGTTTTGGCACAAAAATGCAAGAGGGCTCGTCGCCTCTTGCGCCGCTTTGTCGGTCTATTCCGCCGGCCTGAGCCCGGCGTGCGGCGCGCTCAGGCCATCGAGATGCAGGACAGCCGGGCGTTCGAACAGGAAACCGCCGATGCCGGTCCTTTTGACCATGGCATAGAGCAGGAACGGCATCGCGACCGAGACCGCGAGAACGATCACGGTGATTGCGGTCTGGTCGGCGATGAGCCCCGATTTGAGGAGCACCAGCCGTGTCGCCGTCATCGGCAGGGCGAAGGCGACATAGAGCATGAGCGAATGGCCGCCGATCCACCTGAGCCAGGCGAAGGCCGGATGTTCGGCGACAAGTCCGGCCAGGGTGAACAGTGCCATCAGGCCGAGCAGGCCATAAACGAGCCCGAGGCCGGGAAGTGCCGCAAGACCCATCTCGACGCCGGCCGGCAGCAGCGTGTGGGTCGGCAGGAATACGGCGATGGCGTTCATATAGGCCCAGGCGAGGAGGCCGGCGACGGCCAGGCCGCGATGCCTTTGCCCCAGCTCGACCAAGCGGAAGATAAGCGGCGCCAGCGCGTAGCCCGCATAGAAATAAACGAAATAGGCGGAGAACTGGTCGATGGCATAGGCGCCGGTCTCGACCGGCGCGATCTGCAGGGCCGCGGCGCCGGCAAGCCCGAGCCAGTGCGGCACCTTGAGCCGGTCGAACGCCCAGACCGCGAGATTGACGAGGGCCAGGACGTAGAGGAACCAAAGAACGCCATAGGGTTCGACGAGCGCCCACAGGGCTTGCGAAAGAGCGCCGGCCGGATCGCCTTCGGCCAACGCCACTTTCAGAACAATATGGATGACGAGCCAGAGCAGGTAAAAATAGACGTAATGAAAAACGCGGCGATCGAAAAAGTGGGTGTCGCCCTTTGCAAGGGTGCGCGACAGGAACAGGCCCGAGACGGCGAAGAAATCCGGCATGCGGAAAGGCGACATGAAGCCGACCGCGTAATGCAGCAAGCCGGCCTGGCCCATGTCCTCGCCGACCGAATAGACGGCGTAGAGCAGGACGACCATGAGGATCGACATGCCCTTGGCACTGTCCACCCAGCCGATATGCCTTGCCTCCGCCATTTCGCTCCCTTCGCGCAACAGGGAGCCAGATTTAGCATCATTCCAATCGCGGCAAGACTCACAGCGCCGTGAACGGCCGGTTTATCAATCGTTTACCTTAAGTCTTTGGGTTAACGCGTCAGGCGCTCAGCGGACGGGGGTGGCCGCTACGATGCGGTAGACATGGATCGGTCGGAACGAGATGTCTTCCGGCGGCGCCAGCACCAGCTCGGCACCGCGCCCGGCGGCGTTGATGGCGATGATCGGCGAGTCGCAATAGTAGCAGATGAGCCAGTAGGGCGTCGGGGTGGTCGCCAGCAGGTCGATGTCGAGATACTCGTTGTCGCGTTCGCGCCAGTTGAGCGTGTCGAGATGGCGCTGGCCGTTGGCGCCCAGATAGTCGAATCCCTCGCTCGTGGCGACCGCGACCATGGCTGTGTCCGGCCAGGCCACGAGCTGGCGCTCGGACGCGAAGCCGGGACCGGCATCCTCGCGCACGATCGCGACCGCCGGTCCAGCGCCATAGGGCGGCTTGCTCAACTCGATGCCGGTGCGCAGGAGACCGAAACCGATCTGCGGCAGCAGCAGCAGGACCAGCGGCCAGCGCGGCACCTTCTCGCCGGCCAGCGAGAAGGCCATGAGCAGGAAGACGACGAGAAAGGCTGTATGCCAGGCGTAAACGCCATAGACCAGCGTCGCGAAAGTCAGGAACAGCGCCGTGATGGCGGCGAGCGGCCAGGCGACGTCGAGGTTATTCCTGAGGCCGAAACCGGCAAGCAGCACCACCGCCCCCGAGACGGCCCAGTCGGGCGCGCTGCCAAGCCAGAACGGATCGGTAAAGACCCGCGTCAGCACCCTCGTCCAGCTCGCCGTCGAAACCTCCGCCGCCGGCGTGCCGAGGCCCGACAGGACCGCCATCGCGCCGAAGGAAAGCCCGACGAGCATCGGAGGAATCGAGGATCTGAACGACAGGCCGCGCTGCCAGTTGACCAGCAGGTAGAGCCCGAACAGGAAGCCGGCAAAGAAGTGGAAGCCGCAGGCGATGGCGAGAACCCACGCGCCGGCGAGATGGCGCCTGCCGCGTGACAATTCGAGGGCGACGAGCGTCATTGTCAGCAGCAGCGCATAGGGGCGGAACTCGTAGCCCCAGCTATGCAGGACGATGTTCGAAAACAGCAGGAACGCCAGCACCACGAGGTTGCTGCCGGCATAGCGCGCCAGAAGCACGGCGTTGAGCGCGGCGATGCCCAGCGTCATGAGCCGTGCCTGATCGAACGAGACGACGAGGGACAAGAGCCGCAACACCCAGAACCAGAGCGGGGGATGGCCTTCGCCCGGCACGACGAGGAAATCGGCGGGGTCGGCGAGCGTCGTCGCCCACGACCATGCCTGGGCTTCGTCGAGCCAGGCGTCGCGATGGGCGAACATCACGATTTCGAGGACGAGATAGGCGGCAATTATCAGCGCCGGTGCGAGCGGAATGGACCGCGCCGTGATCGCGGCGCCAGCCGTCCGCTTGCCGCTGCCGGCGGCGCCTGCGATCGCCGCCTCCGACATCAGCCCGCCTTGCGCGGCGTCAGGCGCTCGGCGACCTGTTCGGCGCCGGCAGTGCCGCCTTCGTGATATTCGGCGTCCTGGTTGACGCCCCAGGTGTCGTAGAGCGCGCGGCCGGCGATGATGTTCCGCGCCGTCAGCAACCCGGTCATCATGGCGTGATCCTGGTTGTTGTATTTGTGCATGCCGTTGCGACCGCAGAGGTGCAGGTTCTTGAAGCGCTCGGAAAGCCCTTCGCGGATCGTGTCGACATGGAACTGGTACAAATCGTCATAGACCGGATAGGCCTTCTTCTGGCGAACGACGCTGCCATCGACAATGGCATCCCGCGCCACCAGGCCGAGCTGTGCAATCTCGTCCTTGGCCTGCTCGATCAGCTCGTCGTCGGACAGCGACCACAAACCGTCGCCCTCGAAACAGAAATATTCCATGCCGTAGCAGGCGGTGTCGGGTTCGGGCACCATGTCCGGCGACCACGACTTGAAGTTCTGGATGCGCCCGACCTTCACGTCCGGATCGTGGATATAGATC
>JAHJQZ010000033.1 GCA_018818925.1 Alphaproteobacteria bacterium | reverse complement strand
TGGCGGAAGCGGCTCAGAAGCTTTCCTCCATGCTCGACGCGGTCAAGACCAATGCCAAGCAGATGGAAGAGATTGCCAAGGACAGCCGCGAACAGGCCGGCGCCATCGAGGAGGTCAATGTCGCTGTCCGCCAGATGGACGAGATGACCCAGCACAATGCCGCCCTGGTGGAAGAGACCAACGCCGCCATCGAGCAGACCGAAAGCCAGGCGTCCGAACTCGACCGCATCGTCGAGGTGTTCACCTATTCGGAAACGGGTTCGGCGGTGCGGAAGCCTTCGGCATCGGCACCGGCAGCGCGTCAGGAACCGGTCGAAACGGGCGCTCGCAACAAGCAGGCGAACCGTGCCGCCAAGTCGTATCTTTCCCATGGCAATGCTGCGGTAAAGAATGACGCGGACTGGTCGGAGTTCTGATCTCGATTCGGCGGCTTGCCCGACAATCAAAACGACAAGAGGGGCGCCCGGTGGGCGCCCTTTCCATTTTCGGCGGTGCGGCCCATGCTTTGTCGAGCCTGCCGCAGATACCCGAACCGGAGATCAAGGAATCAGATAACTAACTGAAATTGAACACATAAGACATTGTTAATGCGACTCGAACTACTTTGCTTGAGAGGACGCGAGCACAATCCTTAAGAAAGAAGTAGAATGAGGAAAATCCTGCTCGCAACACTGGCGGCCGCTGCCATCGTCGGCACTTCGGCCAGTGCAAACGAATATGCCGATCAGCTCACTGCGCTCGCCAATGGCGAACTGGCCGCGATCGCGCAGGGTCCTGAACTCGTTGCTGCCATCACGGCGCAGAACGAGACGACCTCGGGTTATGACCAGGCCAAGATCGATGCGCTCGACACGCAGTGGCGCGCCGAAGTCGACGCCTCAAGCAAGCCGCTGATCGATGAGGTGCTCGCCAACGCCGCCTCCGCCTATCTTCTGGGCGTGCAGGAGGCGAGCGAGGGGCTTTATACCGAAATCTTCGCCATGGATGCCAAGGGGCTGAATGTCGGTCAAAGCACCGTCACCTCCGACTATTGGCAGGGCGACGAAGGCAAGTGGCAGAATACGTTCCTCGCCGGGGCCGGTGCCGTCGATATTGGCGATGTCGAGCAGGACGAGTCGACACAGATCTTCCAGAGCCAGGTCAGCATTCCCGTGCTCGACGATGCCGGGACGCCCATCGGCGCCATCACCTTCGGTGTGAACGTCGAATATCTCTAGTCCGCGCCACAAGCCTGCGTGAAGGTCCGAAAAGCAAGGTAATAGCAATGCCAAAGGGTTCGTTGAGTTTCAAGCTCATGACAATTGTCGTGATTGCGGTTCTGGCTGTCACGATTGCGATCATCGGCATCAGTTCGTTTTCGGGCCTGCGTCAGCTGATCGACAGGTCGGAGCAATCCGAGACACGGATTGCCGAGCTTGTTGCCAATGAGCAGGCGGGCAACATCAAATTCGGCAAGTCGGAGAATCTCGACGAGGCATTCTCCGGCTTTGCCGGAGACGAAAGCTTCGATTTCGCCTATGCCGGAGCCTTCAAGCTCGATGGTGAGATCGTCACGGAACTGTCGAAAGCCGGTAACCTCTCCAACCGGGTCGCCGACCTGGTGAAATCGGCCATTTCGAGTGAATCGACGGTGTCAGCCAATATTGACGGTATCCATCTGGTCGTTGTGCCGGCCGTTTTCGGCAAGGATTACGCCGTTGTCGGCGCACTGGCGATGGGCTGGGATCAAAGCGCCAGCGTTTCCTTCGCCGTCAGTTCGGCACTGCAAACCGGCCTGATCGCCATGGTAGTCGCGGCGATCGCTCTGGGAGGGCTAACATTTGCGCTCAGAATGCAGGTTACCAGTCCGCTCAGGCGTCTGACCACGGCGGCGACAGAACTGGCTCAGTCGAAATATGATGTCGATGTCGTTGGCACCAAACGGTCGGACGAGCTCGGAGAATTGGCGCGCGCCATCGAAGTGTTCCGCGAGAACGCCGTCAAGGTCCGGGATATGACCGAGCAGGAGGCGGAGCGGCTCGAACGCAGCCGCGTCGAGCGCGCCCAGATGATGCAGCAATTGCAGGTGTCGTTCGGCGAGGTCGTCGACGCGGCCGTGAGCGGCGATTTCGGCAAACGGGTGACGACCGAGTTTCCCGATGACGAGCTCAACGCCCTGGCGCGTTCGGTCAACGAACTGGTCGAGACCGTCGACCGCGGCGTCGGCGAGACTGGCGAGGTTCTGGCGGCGCTGGCCCGGACCGAGTTGACGATGCGGGTCACCGGCACGTTTAGCGGTGCCTTCGACAAGCTCAAGACCGACACCAACGCCGTGGCCGACAAGCTCGCCGAAGTGGTCGGCCAGATCCGGCAGACCTCGCGCGGCCTCAAGACGGCGACGGGCGAAATTCTTTCGGGTGCCAATGATTTATCCGAGCGCACCACCAAGCAGGCGGCGACCATCGAGGAGACGAGCGCCGCGATGGAGCAGCTCGCCCAGACCGTCATGGACAATGCCAGGCGTGCCGGCACCGCAAGCGAACAGGCCAAGACGGCATCGCACACCGCCGAGGAGGGCGGCGAGGTGATGGCCGAGGCCAACCACGCCATGGAGCGCATCTCGCATTCGAGCGCCAAGATTTCCAACATCATCGGCATGATCGATGACATCG
>JAHJQZ010000032.1 GCA_018818925.1 Alphaproteobacteria bacterium | reverse complement strand
TGACCTCGTCGGTCGCAAAGAGCGGCTCGTCATGGCGTCCGACCGGGCTGACGTCGTTGTGGCCGGGAATGTCCCGCGCCATCAATACCGTGACGACGCCGGGCGCCGCGCTTACCGCATCAAGGTCGATCGAGACGATCCTGGCATGCGCCCGCTCGGCCAGGCCGAGATAGGCGTGCAGCCCGTCGGCGGGCATCGGGATGTCGTCGATATAGTCCGCCGTGCCGGCGACATGCTTGTGGCCGCTGTCATGCGGCAGCAAACGCTGCATGCTCATGACGCCACCGCCTTGGCCGGCGCCGTGTCGAGATAGACACGCAGCAGCAGGTTCTGTGCCGCCTTCATGCGGTATTCGGCACTGGCCCGCATGTCGGAAATCGGCGAAAAGTCCGCGGCAAAAGCCGGCATGGCGGCAACAACGCTCGCCTCCGTCCACGGCTTGCCAATGAGTGCCGCCTCGACCGCCCTGGCGCGCTTGGGCACCGCCGCCATGCCGCCGAACGCGATGCAGGCGCCGGCGACCCGCCCGTCCCGAACCGTCAGCCGGAAGGCGCCACACAAGGCCGAGATGTCCTCGTCGCGGCGCTTGGTGATCTTGTGCACGGCATAGATGTCGTCCGGCCCGGGCAAGGGCACAGTGATCGATTCGAGGAACTCGCCCGGCTGCCGGTCCTGTTTGCCATAGGCGATGAAATAGTCCTCGAGCTTGAGCCGGCGCCGGTCACCGCTCTTTCTTAGGACGATCTCGGCGCCGAGGGCGATGAAGGCCGGCGGCGTGTCGCCGATCGGCGAACCGTTGGCGATGTTGCCGCCGAGCGTGCCCATGTTGCGCACCTGCTCGCCGCCGATCCGCATCCAGAAATCCTTCAGTTCCGGCAGGTGCGTGGCGACAAACGGCAGCGCCTCCGAATAGGTGACGCCGGCTCCGAAGACCAAGGCACCATCCTCAAGGGCAACGGACTTGAGCTCGGCGAGATGGCCGATGAACACGGCCGGGGAGATGTCGCGCATGAACTTGGTCACCCAGAGCCCGACATCGGTCGCCCCGGCGATGAGGCGCGCCTCCGGCTGGCGCGCGAGCAGCTCGGCCAGCGCCTCGGTGTCGGCGGGAATGGCGAACGCCTTGCCGTCGGTTTCCATTTCGACCGAACTGCCGTCGGCGAAACCGGCCAGAGCCGCGATCACGCTGCCGCGCTCGGCAAGGAAGGGATCGTCCTCCGGCGCGCCGTAATCGCCAAAATGCGCCGCGGCGCGAAAGATCGACTCATAGCCGGTGCAACGGCAGAGATTGCCCTGCAAGGCTCGCGCCACCGCGTTCCGGTCCGGGCGCGGATTCCGCATGTAGAGGGCATAGAGTGCCATGACGATGCCGGGCGTGCAGAAGCCGCATTGCGAGCCGTGATGCTCGACCAGCGCCTGCTGCACCGGATTGAGCCCGCCATCGGCTCCGCGCAGGTGCTCGACGGTCACGACATGGCAGCCGTCGAGTCCGGCGACGAACTGGATGCAGGCAGTCACCGATTCGTAGACCAGTTCGCCCCGGTGCAGACGCCCCACCAGAACCGTGCAGGCGCCGCAATCGCCCTCGGCGCAGCCTTCCTTGGAGCCGGTCAGGCCCTCATCGAGACGGAGGAAGTCGAGCAGGGTCTTGTCGGCTGGCAATGCGGTGAGCCTGACGACCCGATCATTGAGCAGAAACCTGACGTGATCCCGTGTGCCCGCCATGGGTATCAACTCCCGCGATAGGTGGAATAGCCGAACGGCGCCACCAGCAGCGGCACATGATAATGCGCCTGCCAGTTCGTGACTTGGAAACGGACCGGCACGATGCCGAGGAAACCGTCCTCTTCGGTCCGCCCCAGTCCGGCATAATAGCTGCCGACATCGAAGGCGATCTCGTACCAGCCGGGCCTGAGGTCGTCGCCTTCGAGCAGCGGCGCGTCGCAGCGCCCGTCGCCATTGGTCAAAAGGGTCTTGAGTGGTGCGGAGCCGACGTCCGTCAGGAAGCTGAGCGTGAGCCTGAGCCCTCGCGCCGGCATGCCGTTGGCCGTATCGAGCACATGAGTTGTCAGCCTGCCGCCTGCCAAATGCCTCTCCGTTGCCGCCGAACCGCCGGCGCGAGTGCGCGAGGCGCAATCCGGTCCTCGGGACTGCGCCTGCGACATAAACCGATCGGAGCGAAAATCTCAATCGTTCCGCTCGGGCCGCGTCCTCGGCAATGGAAACATTAGCCGCTTCATTTGCTCTTGGAATTGCAAAAATAAAGAGCATGCTGCTCTCGGTTCGGCAGCGATCCATGGGAAAACATCAGATGACGAGTGCGAAAGCCAGGCCGGAACGGCCACGGGACAAGGCATTGGCGCCGCAATTGCTGGCGCGCGTCTTCCACCAGCCGGCGCTGGTCTATTTCATCGCCGTGGCCCGCCACGCCTCGATTCGCGAGGCGGCGCGCCAGCTCGATATCGCGTCCTCGGCCGTCACGCGCCAGATCGCCCTGCTCGAGGACGCGCTCGGAATGGCCCTGTTCCACCGCACCCGCAAGAGCATGCGCCTGACCACAGCGGGCGAAATCCTTTTCCGCCACGCCCAGCGCCTGGCATCGCCGATGGACGCGGCAATCAGCGAACTCGAAATGCTCCGGGGTCTCAAGACCGGCGTGGTTCGCGTTGCGGCGGTCGAAAGCGTCGGTCTCTCCTTCCTGCCGGCACTGCTTTCCGAGTTCAGCCGCCGGTTTCCGCGCCTGCATCTCGACATCTCGATCCTGTCGGCGGAATCGGTCATTGCCGAAATCGCTGCCGAACGCGTCGAGATCGGCTTCGGCTTCCTGTCCGGTCCGCCCCTGGGCGTCGAGATCGTACAGCGGCGCGACGTGAGGGTCGGCGTGGTCATGCGCCCGGACCATCCCCTCGCCGCGACCGAGCATATCGTCATCGCCGATTGCCTCACGCACGGGTTGGCCATCCCGCGGCCGGAAATCTCGATCCGCCAGGTCGTCATGCCCTTCATGCAGCGGGCCGCCGACCTGCTGCCGCCGGTGGTCGAGGTCAATTCGATCCGCATGCTGGTCGAGCTCGCCCTCAATGGCGGCCATGTCTCGATCATGACGCCCATCGGCGCCCAGCACGAGATCGCCGCTGGCCGCCTCATCTTCCGGCCGCTCGAGGACAAGGGCCTGCCGACCAACCGCTTCGGCATCCTCATCCATCCGGTCAATGCCCTCTATTTCGCCCCGGCGGTGTTCTTCGAACACGCCAAGGCCTATTTCGACACTCTCGACTTTCCCGGGTCGGTCTGATCGGATGGACGCGGGAGGACCGAGATCGGCCGTAGTTCGTCAAGGAGACCATTCATGACCCGCTATCCCCGCAACATGCATGGCTATGGCGCCAACCCACCCGATCCGAAATGGCCTGGCGGCGCCAGGATAGCGGTGCAGTTCGTCCTCAATTACGAGGAAGGTGGCGAGAACTGCGTCCTGCATGGCGACGCCGCCTCCGAGGCCTTCCTGTCCGAAATCGTCGGCGCGGCGCCATGGTCCGGCCAGCGCCACTGGAACATGGAATCGATCTACGAGTACGGCGCCCGCGCCGGTTTCTGGCGCCTCTATCGCCTGTTCACCAAAAAGAAGGTGCCGGTCACCGTCTACGGCGTCGCCACGGCCCTGTTGCGCGCCCCGGCCCAGGTCCGAGCCATGCAGCAAGCCGGCTGGGAGATCGCCAGCCATGGCCTCAAATGGGTCGAACACAAGGACATGGATGCGCAAACCGAGCGCGCGCAAATAAACGAGGCGATCAAGCTCCACACCATCGCCACAGGCGAGCGCCCGGATGGCTGGTATACCGGGCGCTGCTCGGTCAATACCGTCGATCTCGCCTCCGAGGAGGGCGGGTTCGCCTATGTCTCGGATACCTATGACGACGATTTGCCCTATTGGCGCGCCCACAAGGACAAGCCGCAGCTCATCATCCCCTATACGCTCGACGCCAACGACATGCGCTTCGCCACGCCCCAGGGCTTCAGCTCGGGCGACCAGTTCTTCGCCTATCTCAAGGACGCCTTCGACACGCTCTATGAGGAGGGCAAGGCCGGCAGCCCGAAGATGATGTCGATCGGACTGCATTGCCGGCTAATCGGACGGCCGGGCCGCACCGCCGCCCTCGCCCGCTTCATCGACTACATCCAGTCCCACAAGAAGGTCTGGATCGCCCGGCGCATCGACATCGCCCATCACTGGATGAAAAAACACCCCTACAAAGCTCCAAACCTGGTGCCGACCCGCCTCGACCGCGAAAGCTTCATTGCCTGGTTCGGCTCGGTCTTCGAGCACTCGCCCTGGATCGCCGCGCGCAGTTTCGACTACGAACTCGGTCCAGCCAACGACACGGCAACGGGGCTGCATTTCGCCATGCGCAACCATTTCCGCGCCGCCACTCCGCAGGAACGGCTCGAGGTGCTGAAGGCCCATCCCGATCTCGGCAACACGCTCGCCAAGGCCGAACGCCTGACAGAAGCCTCGGCATCCGAGCAGCAGACGGCCGGGTTGACGGCCCTGACCGAGGCCGAGCATGCCCGCCTGACCGAACTCAACGCCGCCTATGTCGAAAAATTCGGCTTTCCCTTCATCATCGCCGTGCGCGACAATACCAAGCCGGAAATCCTCGCAGCCTTCGAAAAGCGCGCAACCAACGATCACCAGACCGAATTCGCCGAAGCCTGCCGGCAGGTCGAACGCATCGCCGAACTGCGGCTCAAGGACATGCTGCCGGAATGAGTCGGTTGGGGTGGAGCTACACGCGCTGCGCCGCAGCCTTTGACGGAGGCGGCACCCCTCATCCGGCGCTTCGCGCCACCTTCTTCCGCAAGGGGAGAAGGGAAATAGCCGCGGCGCTTGCAGCGTTCCGGATTGCCGCGCGGCCTACACTTCGAATTCCAGCATCATCGGCCGGTGGTCGGACACGACCGGTTCCGCCGGCACGTCGAAATCGATCACCTTCACGGTGGGCGACACCAGCAGGTAATCGGCAAATCGCTCGGGCTTCTCATAGAGCGCGGTGCGCGTGTCGGCGAAGCCGCGCGTTGTGACGAGGTCGATCAGCCCCGCTGCAGCCAGTATTTCGAAGGTCCTGCTGTCCGGCTGAAGGTTGAGATCGCCGCAAAAGACCACCGGATCGCCCTTCTGGCGCACGGCCGAGATCAGCCCGACGATCTTTTCGGCCTGGGCCATGCGATCCGGCGTGTCGTGCTTGCCGGCGGGATCGCGCAGCCCGTGCAGTTGCGCTACCACGAAAGCCTGTTGCGTCTCCGGATCGAAGAGCCGAAGCACATGCATGTTGCGCGGCACCGGCGGCTCGCCCCAGCCGTCCGGCCGGTAGGCTCCATGCGCGAAGGCCTGCACCTGTTCGAGGATGGCGATGTCGCGATGAACAAAACTGGCGAGCCCGAAGCGCGACCGGTAGGCCCGGCCGGCCTCATCGAAGAGCTCGCCCTGCATGGCCGGACAGAACAGGGCGAAATGTCCGTCGAGCACCTTGGCCATATCGGCGAAAAGGTCGGCCTGCTGCGGCAGGTCAAAGCCATGCCCCTTGAAGAACAAGCGCCGCGGCGAGGCATCGACCGCCGAGGTTACTTCCTGCAACAACAGGATGTCCGGCCGGACCCTATCGATCAGGTTCTTCAGCGGCTCGAAAATGTTGCCGCCCCAGGCATTGAGGCTCATCAGGCGCATGGCCGTCTCCGCGTTCTGTGCAAGGCTTGCCCGACTCGTCGGCGATCACAATACCGGATGCGCCCTTCATGGTGGGCGCAGCGCGGATTGGCCCTCTTGCCGCCATGGCGAGCCTTGGATTAACTGCCGGTGCAGTGTCAGGAGTGCGCCATGTACCATCTCGATATCGGCAACAAGAATTATTCTTCCTGGTCGCTTCGGCCCTGGGTTCTTTTAAAGGCGCTCGACATCCCCTTTTCGGAGGACGTCATCCCCTTCCACGACCACGAGGCCTGGGCCGCCTATCGCAAACTGGCGCCGAGCGGGCTGGTGCCGCTCCTGCAGGACGGCGAGCTGCTGATCTGGGATTCGATCGCCATCGCCGAATATCTCGCCGAACGCCACAAGGGCGTGTGGCCGCGAGACGCGCGGGCCCGCGCCTATGCCCGATCCGCCGCTGCCGAAATGCATTCCGGCTTTTCCACCCTGCGCGCTGTCTGCGGCATGAATATCGGTGTTCGCGTCACCCTCAACGATGCCGCCAAGGCAAGGCTCGCGGCAGATCTCGCCCGGATCGAGGTGCTGTGGTTGGAGGGATTGGAGCGGTTCGGCGGGCCCTATCTCGGCGGCGACCGGTTTTCCGCCGCCGACGCCTTCTTCTGCCCGGTCGCCTTCCGCGTGCAGACCTATGGCATCGCCCTTTCAGATAAATGCCGAGCCTATGTCGACACGCTTTTGGCCCATCCCGCCATGCGCGAATGGTACGAAGCCGGGCTCAGAGAGCCGTTCCGCGACTGGCCGCACGAGGACGAAATCGCCGCTGCCGGTACGCTGACCGCGGATTTCCGCGCGCCTGGCATCAATCCGCGTCCGGAATCGCGCCCGTGAATTTAAAATCCTATGCATCGCCGCCGGGCGGCCTGCCACCGCAGACCCAGCTCCTCAGCGGGCGCGCCGTTTTCAAGCCGGCCTACGCCTTCATCCCCAAAGGAGTGATGACGGATATCGTCACTTCAGCGCTGCCGCACTGGAAAGGCGAGCGCGCCTGGATTCTCGCGCGGCCGCTCAGCGGCTTTGCCGAGACCTTTTCGCAGATGATCGTCGAACTGTCGCCGCACGGCGGCAGCGACCGGCCGGAATCCGATCCAGAGGCCGAAAGCGTGGTGTTCGTCACCGGCGGCACGCTGACCCTGAGCTTGCAAGGCAAGCAAAACACCCTCCTGCCAGGCGCCTATGCCTATCTGCCGCCCGGTTGCGACTGGACTATCCGCAACCATGCCGATCCGGTCGCGCGCTTTCACTGGATTCGCAAGCGCTATCAGCGCGTCGAGGGCATCGCATTGCCCGATCCCATCGTCGATCACGAAAACGATCATGCCCCGGTCGGCATGGTCGACACCGACGGCGCCTGGGCCACCACCCGTTTCGTCGATCCGGTCGACATGCGCCACGACATGCATGTCAATATCGTCACTATCCGGCCCGGCGCCGTGATCCCCTTCATGGAGACCCATGTCATGGAGCACGGCCTCTATGTGCTGCAGGGGCGCGGCATCTACCGGCTCAACGAGGACTGGATCGAGGTCGAGGCCGGCGATTTCATGTGGCTGAGGGCCTTTTGCCCGCAGGCCTGCTATGCCACTGGCAGCGAGCCTTTCCGCTATCTGCTCTACAAGGACGTCAACCGCCTGCCGAGGCTGTCGCCATGACCGAAATTCGCCCGAGGAACCTGACGCGCGAGGGCTTTGCTCCCTTCGGCGATGTCATTGAGATCGACGAGGTGGTCGCCAACCAGCCGATCAATGGCGGGTCCACCCAGCGCTTCGACCTCGCCACCGCGACCATCAGCGGCACCAATGCTCAAGTGCAGATTTCCATGGCGCGGGCAAAACCATTCTCGCTGCCCTATGAACTGAAAATGGTCGAGCGCCATCCCCACGGCTCGCAGGCTTTCGTGCCGGTCCGGCCGGCACGCTTCCTTGTTGTGGTGGCACCCGATGAAAACGGCAAGCCGGGCATGCCCCAGGCTTTCCTGGCCGGGCCCGGCCAGGGCATCAACTACCACCAAGGCACCTGGCACGGCGTCCTGACCGCGCTCGACGCCGAGACCGATTTCATCATCGTCGACCGCAAGGGCGATGAACCAAACTGCGATACCGTCACCTTCGACACGCCCTTTTCGGTTTTGGCATGACCGCCGATGCCGCGCTCGCCGCCCGCCTGCTCGACGTGATCGCAGACGAAATCGTTCCGCTGACGCGCAAGGGCGTCGCCATGGGCAACAAGCTGTTCGGCGCAGCCATCCTCAAGAAATCAGACCTGTCGCTGGTCATCGCCGAGACCAATAACGAGACCGAGAACCCGCTCTGGCACGGCGAGATGCACGCGATCAAACGGCTTTACGAGCGGCCGCGCGACAGCCTGCCCGACCCGAAGGACTGCATATTTCTCGCGACCCACGAACCATGCTCGCTCTGCCTTTCCGCCATCACCTGGGCGGGCTACGACAATTTCTACCACCTGTTCTCCCACGAGGATTCGCGCGACAGCTTCGCCATCCCGCATGATCTCAAAATCCTCAAGGAGGTCTTCACCCTCGATCCGGGCGGCTACAAAGGGCAAAATGCCTTCTGGACGGCGCACCCGATCAAGAAGCTGATCGCCGCCCTGCCCGACAAAGAGCGTCTGCCGCTGCAAGGCCGCGTCGGCGACATCGCCGCGCTCTATGACGCGTTGAGCGCCGTCTATCAGGCGCGAAAGGGCGACGCCGGCATTCCCCTGGCCTGATCAGTCGGCGATCAGCACGACGTTGCGCGTCCCGCCGGCGCGGCCGAGATCGAGTGCGACGAGATCGACCCCTTCGGCTTCGAGCAGCGCGTGGGCGCCGAGATAGCCGATATCGAGGATGGCCTTGCCGTCGATGGCAACGAGCCGGTCCGCAACGGCAATGCCGGCCCGCGCCGCCGGCGAGCCTGGATCGACCTGGACGATTTTTGCGGCATCGGTCAGGTCGAGCTGCAGGCCCCATTTCTCGCGGGCATTGATGAAGTTCGGTGGCGTTTCGTAGCGTTCGAGGACAAAGGCCGAGTCCTCGGCGTCGATCGTCACCCGGAAATGCCGCCAGAAGCTGCCGCCGATCGCCTGCCAGGCGCCAAGCTGCGCCAGTTCGCCGGTCACGCAGGCATCCGCCGCAAGGCACATGCGCGTGATCTCGAACAGTCTTGATATCTCGTCCTTCTGCATCGAAAAGGCGATTTCGCCGCCGGCCGGCACCGCCGCGTCGCCGAGCGCTGCCAGCGTGTCCGCATCCAGCCGCACAAAGGACGAACCGGTATCGAACAGGATGCGCTCGATGTCGTGTCCGCCCGTTTCGGCCCGCCCGAACGGTCGGACATCGTCGGGCCGGGTCTCCACCGCGATACGCGCCGCCCCCGCCCCGGGCTCGCGCCCGAAAACGAGCTGGCGCTTCTCATAATCGATGCTGACCGGCAGGGCGGCGAGCAGGTTGTAGCCGATCAACCCGTTGATGGCGCCAGGCGTGTCGCGCGATGCGGTGTAGCGCGATTGGGGCATGGCCGCGATAAGCCATTCGAAACACAGCCCGTTCGAAAAGCACAGGTCCTTGATGAACGGCGAGCCGACATCGCTGTTGAGGTTGAGCACCGTGGCGCCGCTGTCGACGAGCAGGTTGAGCCGGACATCGCCGTTGACGACAACGCTGACGACCGGATGCACGCCGCGCACCAACTGGAACGGCACCGGAGTGTCGAGCGCACCTTCGGGATAGCGCAGGTAGAACGGTCCGGCGAGGCCGGCTGGCGTCAATTCGACCCGCACCTCGTCGGCGAGGGCCGGACCGACCAGAGCCACAAAGGCGGCAACACATGCCGCCGCGGCGCGGCGCGGCGCGATCAAGCCGGCCCGGTCACGCTTCGCGCGCCGCCCAGTTCATGCCGCGCCGGATCATGGTCGCCATTTCCGGCACGTCGAACTCTTCCGCCTTGTGCCCGAGGGCGCAGTAGAACACCCGGCCATGGCCGTAATGACGCTTCCAGGCGACCGGCATGACGACACCGTCGATCCAGAAGGCGTGCTCGCCGGTAAAGGTCGTCGTGGCGAGGATCTCGTTGGACGGATCGTAATGCAGGTAATACTGCTCGGAGGTGTAGTCGAAATCCGATATGCCATGCATGATCGGATCGTCGGGCCGGGTGATGTTGACGCGATAATCGATGATATTGCCGGGATGGGCCACCCACTGGCCGCCGGTGATGAAATGATATTCGACGCAGTCGCGGAACGCGTCGGTCATGCCGCCGTGATGCCCGGCTATGCCGACCCCGCTTTCGATCGCCTTGGCGAGGTTTTGTACCTCTTCCTTCTCGATCTTGGACATGGTGAAGACCGGGACGATCAGCGACAGCTTCATGATGTCGGGATCGGCAAAGGCCTTGGTGTCGGTTTCGATGCGGACGGAGAAACCGTCCTCGTGCAGCCATCGCCTGTAGATCTGCGCGCATTTCTCCGGATCATGGCCTTCCCAGCCACCCCAGACAATCATCGCTTCCCGCATGAACCGTCTCCCCTTTGCCCCGGGATTTGGCGCTAGCAAATCCGGTTCACCGGAAAAGCGCAAGCGCTAACGCGCCGTCGCCCGCGTCGGTTCAGCGCGGCGAAAAAGCCCAGACCTTGAGCACGGAGAAATTGACGCCGGCCGTCGCGACGAAAACCAGCATCACCGTGGTCAGATGCGGCAGGCCGACAACGCCATGGGCGAGCTGGGAGAACAGCGCCGCCAGCGCCACCACCGCCATCTGTACGGCCGCATAGCGCGACAGGGTCCGAAGGTGCGGCATTTCCGCGGAAAAGCAGAAGCGCAGATGCACCTGATAGACCGGCACGAGCAACGAAGCCGCCAGCAGAAAACGCATCTGCCAGGCCGCGATCTCGGGGAAGGCGGGCACAAAGCTCTGTTCGAGGCCGGCATAGGCTAAAAGGGCGCCGACGCCGATGACGACGAACCGAACCAGCGCGCCCGTCAGCGCATGCGCCTGCCGGCGCGCGGCAATCGTGCCCGGCGTTTCGGTGAAGATGAAAGAGGACGGGATCATGAATACGCTCCGCAACCGGCTACGCCCGGCATGATGCGCCCGCATTGGTGGTTAAAAAGTGAATGACGCACGTCATGTTCAGGGAGCGGCCGCCCGCCGCCCCGGAACATGGTCGATCCGTCGTTCGTCCGTTGCGTCAGACCGACTGGGCCGCGTTGTGCCGATCGGCGGCGATGGCGAGGTCGAGTACCCTTTGCAGCTCGGCGGCATGACGGAAACCCGGTTCGCGCGTCACCCCCGATTTCACCGCCCGGGCGAAACTCTGATAATTGGTCTCGACCGGCTTGGCGGCGATCTCGGTCCAGGCCGCCTTTTCGAGGTTCCTGTCGAGGCACACGCGCAGTTCGGTGCCGTCGAGCCGGTGGGTCAGTTCGAGCCCGCCCTTTTCGCCGTAGAGCCTGAGCTTCAAGTCGTTGAAATGCCCGCTCGCCCAGCGCGAGGCGTGCATGACGCCGATGGCGCCGTTCTCGAAGCCCAATGACATGACGAAGCTGTCGTTTGCGTCGAGCACATACTCCCCGATCCGGTCGCCCGGCGCCTTGGGGAAGGTATGCAGGCGACAAAAGACCTCGGTCGGCGCCATGCCGGCGGCAAAGACGGCGAAATCGAGAATGTGGATGCCGATATCGCCGAGCACGCCGTTCGACCCATGTGCCGTCGACAGGCGCCAGAGCCATTGAGGATCCTTGTCCCAATGGCCCCAGAGCGGCTGGGTCAGCCAGGATTGCAGATACGAGGCTTCGATATGGCGGATGGTGCCGAGCTTGCCGCTTTCGACAAGCGCCCGCGCCTTGTGGAGCTGGGCGACGTTGCGGTAGCTGAGATTGACCATGTTGACGAGGCCCTTCGCCTCGGCGGCATCGGCCATCTCGCGCGCGTGGGCGTAGTCGGTGGCGAGCGGCTTCTCGCAGAAGACGTGCTTGCCGGCGGCGAGGCACTTCATCGTCGTCTCGTGATGAACCGCGTCGGGCGTGACATTGGCCACCGCGTCGAACCTGCCCCAGTCGAGCGCATCCTCGAGCGAGGTGAAGGTTTTCTGGATGTTGTAGGTCCCGGCAAAGGCCGTGACGACCTCCGGCCGCGTGTCGACGCAGGCCACCACCTTGACGCCGCGGATGGCGGCGAAATGACCGGCGTGACCGCGCGCCATGCCGCCGGTTCCAAGAATGAGAAGACGCATCGTCGTGCCCCCGGAAACGCGCTCTAATGCACCGACGGCCCGCGCGCCGTGATCTTTTCGGGCGCCCGGTCGACCGGCACCTCCGGCGCGTCGCCCGGCTTGGCGATGCGCGGCTGCGGGTTGAATGCCCACCGGACCGCATTGCGCAGCACCTGGCCGACCCTCTTGTCGTGATAGGTCGGATAGGCCTCGTGCCCGGGCCGGAAGTAGAAGATGTTGCCGGCGCCCCGCCGGTAGGTCAGGCCGGAGCGGAACACCTCTCCGCCCTGGAACCAGGAGATGAACACCGTTTCGAGTGGCTCCGGCACCGAGAAGGGCTCGCCATACATTTCCTCGGTCTCGAGCTCGAAGTTTTCCCCCAGGCCGGCGGCGATCGGATGGCGCGGGTTGACCACCCAGACGCGCTCGCGCTCGCCGGCCTCGCGCCACTTGAGGGCGCAGGGCGCACCCATGAGCTTGCGGAAAATCTTCGAGAAATGCCCCGAATGCAGGACGATGAGCCCCATGCCGCCCCAGACCCGCGCCGCGACGCGCTCGACGATGGCGTCGTCGACCTCGTCATGGGCGGCATGACCCCACCACAACAGCACGTCGGTCTCATCAAGCGCCGCCTCGGTCAAACCGTGCTCCGCATCCTGGAGCACCGCCGTCTTGACGGCGATGTCGCCCTCGGCGCCGAGCGCCGCGGCGATGGCGACATGCATGCCGCCGGGATAGAGCGCCTCCACGTCCTTGTTGTTGCGTTCATGCACGAACTCGTTCCACGCGAGCGCCCTGATGGTCATCTGCTGAGCCTTTCGGGAAAAGTGCGGACATGCGCGCGCAGGATCGACCGTCTCCGGTCCGGGTTCGTCGACTGCGCCAACACGGCCGTTTCGGCTTCGGAAATGCGCCGCGCGTTCCTTGCGGATCGCGACGCGTTTCGCCCACTCAAATCGCTTTGAATTGCTCTGTCAATGTGGATGCGGCCGGGTCGGCGGGTTTTTTCATGCCCCCCTGATCGCCCGCCGGTAAAGGTGCCAGCTGGCATGCCCGAGCACCGGGAAGATCACCAGAAGACCGACAAACAGCGGCGCCAGAGCGATGAAAGCCAGCGCCATGACGAAAAGGGCCCAGACCAGCATGACGGCCGGATTGCGCGCCACCGTCTTGACGCTGGTGATCATGGCGGTGACGAAATCGCGCTGGCTGTCGATCAGCAGTGGCATGGCGATGACCGTGATCGAGAATAGTGCCGCCGCCAGAACCGCCCCGACCGCCGTGCCGACGCCGAGAAACATCAGCCCTTCCTGGCTCGTCGTCACCACCTTGACAAAACCCCCGATCGTCGACGGCGACTTGAAGCCAAGGAACAGGGCGATGAGGATGCGGATCTGGTAGAGCCAGATCCAGAACACGAACAAAACGACGAAGGCCATCCAGCCGAGCTGGCCTTCGCGCTGGCGGAACACGAAGACCAGGACGCCGCTCCATGTGAGCTCCTCTCCGGCTTCGAGCCTGCGGCTGACCTCATAGAGCCCGGCGGCGGCGAACGGTCCGATGAGGGGAAAGCCGATACCGATCGGGATGATCAGCCACAATTCGCCGAACCAGGTCAGAAACGCCAGGGCCAGAAGTCCGCCCGCCGCGAAGACACCGCCGAAGAACAGCCCATAGAGCGGCGCTTTGCGGAAATCGGCGAGCCCGGACGTGAGCGCGGCACCGAGATCGGCGAAATCGAGCGCGAGAACCTCGGGTTGCGGCCGCCGAGCAGCCTGTGTGCCGGATTGTTCGTTCAACGCGTCCCCCCGATTGCGGCGTCGACAAGGTGTGCGACCATGTCAGAATTTGCCGGTTTGGCAAATGCGGGATGGCGGGGCCAATGGCACTGCCGCCGCCGCCGTCATTGCGAGCGTCCGAAGGACACGCGGCAATCCAGAAGGCATCATGCGCCGGCGCTGGCTGCTCCTGGATTGCTTCGTCGCTCCGCTCCTCGCAATGACGTCGAGTTTCTCAGCGAGGACAGCTTCCGTACTCAGCGCAGGTATTTCGGCGCGAAACGCACCCTGGGCTTGGCCTCGGCCGGGCCGAGATGGTGCATCAGCCGCCGGTAGACGAGGTTGGACAGGAAAAAGATCGCCAGCGAGATCGCGAGGAAATAGAGCGCCGCCACCGAGAAATGCAGGAAGGCGTTGTAGTCGCGCTCGAACAATTCGCCCGCCTTGTTCATCAGGTCTTTCTGTTCGTTGATCACCGGCAGGGTGAAATAGACGAGCGTAGTGGCATGGAACAGGAACACCACTTCATTGGTATAGGCCGGCCAGGCGAGGCGCAGCATGTTGGGCCAGACCACCGCCCTGAAGGTCTGGAAACGCGACAGCCCGAACGCGCGCGCCGCCTCGATCTCGCCCCTGGGCAGGGTCTTGAGGGCGCCATAGAAGATTTCGGCCGAATAAGCCGTCGTGTTGAGGGCCAGGACGAAGGTGCCGAGAAACAGCGGGTGCAGCACCAGCCAGTCGAGCCCGTTCGGCTTCCACACGCTGATATTGAGCGACAGGGCCAGCGAATAGAACATGAAGAGCTGGATGAACAGTGGCGAGCCGCGAAAGGCGTAGATATAGGCACCGGCCAGCGACGAGCCGATGCGGCTGCGCGAGGCGCGGACCAGCGCCAGCGCCACCGCCAGCACGAAGCCGAGCGGGATCGAGGCCGCGGCGAAATAGATGTTGTAAAGCGATGGCTTGGCGAGAGTAGCGATATCGTCGAGGAATGGCTGCATGTCAGCCCTCCGCCACGACGCCGCGCCCCACCCGTTCCCTGAGCCAGGCAAAGCCGCGTTCGCTCAGGAAGGTGAGGATGATGTAAAAGACGAACAGCACCAGATAGTAGCGCCAGCGCCAGTCGGGATGCACGAGCCCCGCCGTCGGCACGAAGTTCGGCGCACCAAGCCGTTCGGCCCAGAGCACAATGTCGGGGATTTGCAGGAGCGACAGAAGCGAGGTCGACTTGATCAGCAGCATCCAGACATTGGAAAGCCCCGGCAGGGCGTAGATCCACATCTGACGCACCTGAAAACGCCAGAACACCTGATTGCGGCTGAACCCGTAGGCGCGCGCCGCCTCGAGCTGGCCCTTGGGCACGGCGTTCATGGCGCCGTTGATGACATTGGCGGTGAAGGCGCCGTAGACGATACCCAGCGAGACGCTGGCCAGAATGAGATATTCGGTGGTGGACAGGAACCAGTTGGCCTCCATGCAGGGCGGCCAGGAGCCCGCACGCGCCGCCACCGCCTCGGGCGAGCACACCTGAGTGGAAATCAGCCATTCGACCAGCTGCTCGAAGGCGAGCGGGAAAAACAGAAAGAACAGGACGTCCGGCACGCCCCGGACGATATTGGCATAAGCCAGGCCGGCGATCCGCAGCGGCCGGAAGCGCGCGCGCAAAAGACCCGCCCCGCCCAGGCCGAAACCGAGCCCGATCAGGGCGCCGAATATGGCGGCAAGGATGGTGAAGCGGAACGAGGCATACCAAGCCAGATGCTTGCCATTGCCCAGATAGCCCAGCCAGAAGCCGAGGTCTTCGCCGAAGATATCAATCAGCCAGTCCAGCGGTCTTACCCCGCATTGCGCGCCTTCGTGCGACCGATCTGCCGGCTCGCCTAGCGAAAGCGCGGTTTTCCAAAACCCGTTGTCGGAGTCGCGATGCGCGGGCGGAACGCTGCTTTCGCGTTCCCCGGCCACCCCAAGGGCGGGACAGGTGGTCCTGCCCCGCCTTGTGTTCGCTACAAACGCACGCTCAGAACGTGTTGGGCGGATCGAACCACTTGACGATCAGTTCGTTGAGCGAGCCGTCCGCCTTCATCGCGGCGATGGCAGCGTTCAGCTTGCCTTCGAGCTCGTCGTCGTCCTTGCGCAGGCCGGCGCCCACGCCACCGCCGATCATCACGTCGGGGCCGGCGATCTTGAGCGCGCCGCCTGAGGCATTGACGATCGGGTCGAGATAGCCGCCATCGGCCAGAACGACATCGACATTGCCGGCGCTGAGGTCGGCGATCGACTGGTCGGCGGTCTCGAACGACAGAATGGTGTTGCCGGCGCCGAAAGTGGCCTCGGCATAGGCGGCCTGGATGGTCGCGCCCTGAACGCCGATCTTGAGGCCGCTCATCGCATCGAAGTCGACGGCGGAGTCACCGGCAACGGCAAATTTCGACGGATCGGGCGGGTAATAATTGTCGGAGAAATCGATCGTCTCCTTGCGCTCGTCGGTGATCGACATGCCGGCGATGATGGCGTCGTAGTTGCCGGCCAAAAGGTTCGGAATGATGGTGTCCCATTCATTGACGACCCATTCGCACTCGAGCGCGGCGCGCACGCACAATTCATTGCCCAGTTCGATCTCGAAACCATCGACTTCGCCGGCGTCGTTGACGAAGTTCCACGGTGCATAGGCGCCTTCCGTGCCGAGGCGAACGGTTTGGGCCGCCGCTCCGCCGGTCATTGCGGCAGCGAAGGCCGCCGCCAGAAGAATGTGCTTCATAGTCCAGACTCCCTGTTTGAGTTTGTGATTGTTGGTATTGGATGGCCCTGCTGGCTGTGGCCAGCCGCAGCGAGGAATTGCTGCAGCCGCTCGGAACGCGCCTTGCCGAACACATCGGCGACCGTGCCGTTTTCCTCGATCATCCCCTGATGCAGGAAGATGACGCGGTCCGACACTTCCTTGGCGAAGTCCATGTCGTGGGTGACCAGAAGCATGGTCCGGCCTTCCTCGGCCAGATCCTTGATCACCCGCAACACCTCGCCTTCGAGCTCGGGATCGAGTGCCGAAGTCGGTTCGTCGAACAACATGAGCGCCGGGTTGATACACAGCGCCCGCGCGATGGCGGCCCGCTGCTGCTGGCCACCCGAAAGCTGCGCCGGATAGGCATGGGCCTTGTCGGCGATGCCGACCTTTTCGAGCATGGCAATGGCTTCGTCCCGCACCTCGTCGACGTCCCGCTTTTCCACGCGCAGCGGCGCCTCCATGACATTTTGCAGGATCGTCATATGCGCCCACAGGTTGAACGACTGGAACACCATGCCGAGCTTGGAGCGGATGCGCCGCAGCTGCTTTTCATCGGCCGGCTCGCGCCCGCGCCGGCCGGTTTTCATCCGGATTTCCTCACCGTCGAGCAGAACCGAACCCTCGTCGGGAACTTCGAGCATGTTGATGCAGCGCAAAAGCGTCGACTTGCCCGATCCCGACGAGCCGATCAGCGAAATGACTTCGCCCGCCTGGGCGGCAAAACTGACGCCGCACAGCACTTCCAGCGATCCGAAACGCTTGTAAACGTCCTTGATTTCGACAACAGCAGCCATAGGCACCCAACTCGCACGCAATGGATCGAAAGAAACCAGAAGAACGCCTTTCGGGAAAGCTTTTTTCAACCATACGGTCAAAACGTAGCGGCGGCAGCCGTTCGGCCGTCGCTTACTCGGCCGCCTCGGAGCCTTCGCCGGTCACGGCGAGCGGCAGGGTGACGACGCACACGGTGCCGCCGCCCTGGCGCGGTTCGAAATGCATGGCGCCGCCGAAATCGTTGAGAATGGACTGACTGATCGACAGGCCGAGCCCGATGCTGTAGCCGTCGGCCTTGGTCGTGACGAACGGCTCCGACAGTTTTTTGGCGAGCTCCTCGGGCATGCCGGGGCCGGTATCCCATACGGCGATCGTCGCCGCATTGTCACCGGTCGACAGGATGATGCCGACGGCGCGCTCGACCTGTCCAGTCACGGCATCAAGGGCGTTGAGCAACAGGTTGACCAGCACCTGTTCGAGCCGGACCGGATTGCCCATCACCTCCACATGCCGGTCGAGACCGGCGGTCGAGATCGTCACGCCGATTTCGCGGGCGCGGGTTTCGACCAGTTCCAGCGCCGCCTTGACCGAGGCGGCGAGCGCCATTCGGCTAGCTTCGCCGCGATCCTTTTTCGAAAAGGACCGCAGATGGCGGATGATGTGCTGGATGCGCCAGATCAGGCTCTGCGCCCGCGCCACGAGTTCGCCGGCGCTGGCGGTTTCGCCCGCCTCGAGCCGCCGTTCCACCGCCTTCAGCGTCGCAGCCAGCGCCGTCACCGGCTGGGACACTTCATGGGCGAGCGCCGCCGACATCTGGCCAAGGGCCGCCAGCTTGGCGGCCTGCACCAGATCCTGCTCGGTTTCGCGCAGGTTCTGCTCGGTGCGCCGGCGGATGCTGATTTCCTCGGCGAGCTCGCGGGTGCGTTCCTCGACCTGCTTTTCGAGCAGCGCGCTCTGCTCGGCCCTGAGACGTTCCAATTCGCGATTTTGCAGGTAGATCAGGACCAGACCGGCGACGATGATGCCGAAAAGCGCCACCAGCGCCGCAATCGCCGTGGCCGCGAAACGCGCCGGTTCAAGCGATTTGGCGATGATGAGCGTCAGACCGAACTCGTCGACCATCTCGGTATGAGCAACCAATCCACCTTGCCATTCCGGGACAAGCCCGCCGGCCCCGTCATCCACCAGCAGTGGCTTGAAGCGCTCGACAGGAACGCCGTCGAACTGGCGCGAACGCGCGATCCGATCGAGATCATCCGGCGACAAGGCCTGAAGCGGCCGAAACCTCCACTCGTCGCGATTTGTCAAAAACACCATTCCGGCACTGTCGGCGAGTGCGATCGATGTATCCGGACCCAATGTCGACCGGTCGCCGGGCAGCGACACGAATTGCACCACGACAACGCCGTGCACGCCGGACGGCGTCTCGACGCGCACGGCATAATAGCTTGCCGGCCGGTGACTGATCGTGTCGAGCCCGTGAAAAATGGCCCGCCCGTTTCGCAGCGCCTCCGCGAAATACGGCCGGAACGACAGACTCATCTTGGGAAGGGAGGCAAGACCGATCCAGCCACTCGAGGCGACAACGTTTCCCGCACCATCCAGCAGATGGGCCATGTCGGCGCCGGAACTGAAAATCGTCCGATTGAGCTGTTCGCTCGCAGAGGCGGCGGATTTGCCGTCCGGCACCGATTCGAGCGCCTGGACGATCTGCGCGTCCCTGCTCAGCAATTCGGCCAACGAGGCAAAGCCACCAATCCTGGCGCGCAAGGACACGGCACTGAACGAAGCGCTTTGCTCGACAAATCGTTCATTGACCTGGACGTGAACGCGATAAGACACCGCCCAGCTGATCGCCGCCAAAACGCCAATCGCCGCAACGGCAATTATGGCAGCCACCCATTTGCGCCGCATCCGTGTCCCCGGTATCCGCCATTCCCCGCAAAACCTATGCAAGCTAGCGTGTATTCAGCCGATATGAAACAATCGGAAATACTGTGGCCAGATCGCAGCGCAGTCCGGCAATTCGGACCCTTCAAGCCGGAAACTGATGGATAGTGCCGCCAATACCGTGCCAGAACGAAAAACCCCCGCCGGCGGACCGGCGGGGGCGACAATATGGCGCGTTGGGCGCCGATCAGGCGGCGAGTTCGCCTGACTTGTAGCGGCCGGCCATGGCGGCGAGCGAAATCGGCTTGATCTTGTCGGCCATGCCGGCGCAGCCGAATGCCTCGTTGCGCTCGGCACACTCGGCGGCGATCTTTTCGCGCGCCGGCTTCAGGATGGCGCGGATATCGAAGCTCGATGCGTTCTCGGCGAGATATTTGCGCAGGGCGCCGGTGAAGGCCATGCGCAGGTCGGTGTCGATATTGACCTTGCGGACGCCGGACTTGATGCCGCGCACGATTTCCGCGAGCGGAACACCGTAGGTCTGGGTGATCTCGCCGCCGAACTGGTTGATCAGGTCCTGCAGCGCCTGCGGTACCGAAGACGAACCATGCATGACCAGATGCGTGTTGGGCAGCCTGGCGTTGATGGCCTCGATGGTCGACATGGCCAGGGTTTCCCCGGTCGGCTTGGAGGTGAACTTGTAGGCGCCGTGCGAGGTGCCGCAGGCCACGGCCAGGGCATCGACATGGGTCGCCTCGACGAAACGCTTGGCATCCTCGGGATCGGTCAGGAGCTGGTCCTTGGAGAGCTTGCCTTCGAAGCCGTGGCCGTCTTCCTTGTCGCCCATGCCGGTTTCGAGCGAGCCGAGCACGCCGATTTCACCCTCGACCGATGCGCCCCGGGCATGGGCCGCGTTCGTGACCGAACGGGTGACCGAGGAATTGTACTGGAAATCCGAAGGCGTCTTGCCGTCGGCCTCGAGCGAGCCGTCCATCATCACCGAGGTGAAGCCGTGGCTCAGCGCCGACTCGCAGGTCTCAAGCGAATTGCCATGGTCCTGGTGCATCACCAGCGGAATATGGGGATAGGCCTCGGCGGCAGCGTTGAACAGGCCCTTCAGAAACACGTCACCCATGTATTTGCGCGCCGAGCGGCTGGCCTGGATGATCACGGGCGACTTGGTCTTGTCCGCCGCGTCCATCACTGCCTGCAGCGTTTCGAGATTGGTGATGTTGAAGGCCGGCATGCCGTAGCCGTTTTCGGCGGCATGGTCGAGCAGCTGCCTGAGGGTAATGAGTGCCATGTGAGCGATCCGATTTCGTTCGGGGGAGGGTCGGGATTGTCTTGCCCGCAGATAAAGCGCCCGGTCAAGACCTAACCGGAAAACCGCGCGGGGCACGACGCCTCGCGCGGCGGTCCTTATTGGAAAAAGCCTATCAGGCGGCGTAGCTCTTGGCGACGCCATCGGCCACGACCTGGGCCGCGTCGGCGCCGAGCCTGGCGAAATTCTCGTCGAACAGGGTCGAAAGCCTGGCCGCGGTCGCCTTGTAGGCGTCCTTGTCGGCCCAGGTCTGCTCCGGCAGCAGCAAGGTATCGTCGACGCCCTCGACGCTTTTGGGCACCCACAGGCCGAAATAGGGCTCGGCAACGAATTCGGCTTCGTCAAGCTCTCCGCCAATTGCCGCGGACAGGAGCCGCCGGGTCACCGGCAGCGACATGCGCTTGCCGACCCCGTACGCACCACCGGACCAGCCGGTGTTCAACAGCCAGCAGGTGGCGCCGGACGTGGCCAGACGCTTGGCCAGCATCCTGCCGTAGACCGCCGGGAACTGCGCCAGGAACGGCGCGCCGAAACAGGCCGAGAAGGTGGCCTCGGGCTCGGTGATGCCGCGTTCGGTGCCGGCGAGCTTGGCGGTGTAGCCGGACAGGAAGAAGTAGATCGCCCGCTTCGGGGTCAGCTTGGCCAGCGGCGGCAAGACGCCGAATGCATCGGCCGCCAGCAGGACGACGTTCCTGGGTGCCGGCGCCAGCCCGCTGTCGACGCGATTGGGAATTGCCGACAACGTGTAGGCGATGCGAGTGTTCTCGGTCAGACTGTCGTCGTCGTAATCGGGCGTGCCATCTTCCTTCAGGACGACATTTTCGAGAATGGAGCCGGGCTGGCGGGCGGCGGCGAAGATCTCCGGTTCGGTCTTTTCGCTGAGGTTGATCGCCTTGGCGTAGCACCCGCCCTCGAGATTGAAGACGCCGTGCGGGCCCCAGCCATGTTCGTCGTCACCGACAAGCGACCGGTCGGCCGAGGTCGACAGGGTCGTCTTGCCCGTGCCGGAAAGGCCGAAGAAGATCGTCGTGTCGCCCTTGGGACCGACATTGGCCGAGCAATGCATGGGGAAGACGTCGCGCTCGGGCGCGTGGAAATTGTAGAGCGAGAACACGCTCTTCTTGATCTCGCCGGC
Organism: Alphaproteobacteria bacterium; assembly: GCA_018818925.1. GTDB lineage: Bacteria > Pseudomonadota > Alphaproteobacteria > Rhizobiales > Devosiaceae > JAHJQZ01. The sequence continues at coordinate 24,801 of JAHJQZ010000032.1, read as the reverse complement.
ATAGTAGCTGCCGCAGATCAGGACGATGTTGCGCGTCAGGTCGAGCGCGATGCAGGTCGAGGTGCGGGTGCCGTGGCGCGCCGGATCGGCCTTGAATGAGGGCAGATGCACCACGCACACGTCCGGGCTGAGCCCGGCCAGCTCATCGGCGCCCGGCCGGATCAGCAGATGGCGGATGAACAGGGCATGCCAGGCGCTTTCCGAGACCACGTCGATGGCCATGCGGTTGTCCGGATCGGCACCGGCGAACAATTGCTGGCGAAACAGGGTCTTGCCCTTGCCGTGCTCGATCAGATCGTTGAGCAGCAGGTCGAACTTGTCCCGCTCCATGCGGCCGTTGTTTCCCCACCACACCGTGTCGTTGGTGGTCGCGTCCCCGACGATGTATTTGTCTTTGGGCGACCTACCGGTGAATTTGCCGGTTCTTGCCGCCAGCGCACCGTCCTTGGTGAGCTCGGTCTCGTTGCGCTCGCGCGACAGGCGCACCAGGCCGGCGGTTGCCGTATTGGCGTGCATGGTGTCGGCGTTACGCGACAGGGTTTCGACGATGGATGCTGGGGTAGGCTCAAGGATCATGACAGATGGTCCATTGGGTTGCGGTCTCGGTTCGGTCCCTTGCGGGGGCACAAAAAGCCCTTCACGGTCACCGTCCCTCCTCTGGCGGTGGCCGCTTGGGCCAATAGGGTTCCTCTCCCCTCATCGATTTTCGTTTATACGAGATACGAAAACCGGGCTGTATTCCTTATTTCGCCGCAGTCTGAAGCGCGGCTTTCGTCTTTTTGCCCGATAACGTATCGGTTTTGCATGCGCATGCAATAGCTGTTTTCAGGAGTTTTGACTACAGGATTTCTCGCCGGCGTCCCTTGATTTGGAGCAATCCCTTTTGGGAATACGACTATTCGGCCTCGGCACCGCGCCAGACGCGCTCGTCGTTTTCGACGACGATTCCGTCCTTGGGAACGCGCGCCGTACCGCGGACCAGCAATTGGCCGCGCACCTCGCGGCGCATGGCGCGGCGCGTCGGGTCCTCGATCAGCAGATCGATGATCTTTATCGCCTCCTCGACCAGGGCCGAAGCCGGCTGCGAATAGGTCGTCAGGTCATAGGCGGTGCGCCCGGCCTCGGGCACGTCGTCGAACCCGACGATGGAGATGTCGCCGGGCACATCGAGGCCGAATTCGCGCCTGGCCACCCCGATCGCGGCGAAAGCCATATAGTCCGAAGCGCAAAAGATCGCGTCCGGCCGGTCGGGACCCGACAGCATGCCGCGTACGGCCTGGGCGGCGCCGTCGAAGGTGTAGTGGCCGTGCGTCATCACAACCGGCGGTGCGCCGCGCGCATCGAGATAGCCGGCAAAGGCTGCGCCGCGCGCCCTTCCGGTGGTCGAATCCGGCGCGCCGCCGACAAAGGCATAGCGCCTGTGACCGCCGGCGTACAGGAATGCGGCGATCCGTTCGCCAGCCCGCCGGTTCTCGCCCCTGACCGTCGATATGCCCGGCAGGGTGCTGTCGCGGTTGATCTGCACGATCGGCACGCCCGATTTCTGGCATTGCAGCGCCAGCTCCAGCGAAGCCGTGGTCGCGGTCATGACGATGGCGTCGACCTGGTAGGATAGAACCCGTTCGAGGGCCGGGTCGGCGTCCTCGCCGGGCGGGCTGGTGAACAAAAGGATGTGCCGTCCGGTCGCGCGCAGCCGGTCCGACAGGGCGTTGACCACCTGGGCATAGAAGGGGTTTTCCAGATAGGAGATCGCCAGCGCCACGATGTTGGAGCGGCTCGTCGCCAGCGACCGCGCCATCAGGTTGGGCTGGTAGCCCAGCGTCTGCGCCGCATCGAGAATGCGCATGCGCGTCGTTTCGGCGACGCTGGCGCCGGGCGTGAAGGCACGCGATACCGCCGACTGGGAGACGCCGGCGAGCTCGGCAACATCGCTTTCCGTCGGTGCGCGTCGCGGCGCGGCCCGTTTCATGCCAGTCACAGCTCTTTCAAGATCCGGCTCTGGGCGCCGGACAGGGAACCTAATCGCGTTCGGTTTCGAAAACCAAGACAAAACAGGCGCCGATCGACCGGCGCCTGTGTGAAGATTCGACGACAAAAATCTCGTGGCCCACGCCTCAGGCGTCGACGATGGCACCGGGACCCGGCACTGCCGCCGGCGGGCATTTGCCGAGGATGATCATGCCGAGCACCTCGTCCTTGGTCACGTCTTCGGTTCTGGCCGTGCCGACCATCCGCCCGTTCTTCATGACCGCGACGCGATCGGAAAGATCGAACACGTCATGGATGTCGTGGCTGATCAGGAAAATGCCGATGCCGTCGGCCTTGAGCTGGCGGATCAGTTCGCCGACCTGCTGGGTCTCCTGCGGGCCGAGCGCCGCGGTGGGCTCGTCCATGATCAGGATGCGGGCGTTGAAATAGATCGCCCGCGCGATGGCGACCGACTGCCGCTGGCCGCCCGACAGGGCGACGACCGGGGTTTTGAACCGCTCGAAGTTCGGGTTGAGGCGGCCCATGATCTTGCGGGTTTCCGCTTCCATCGCCACGTCGTCGAGCGTTCCCCAGCCGGTCTTGAGCTCGCGCCCGAGGAACAGGTTGGCTGCGGCGTCGACATTGTCGGCGACGGCGAGCGTCTGGTAGATCGTCTCGATGCCATAGGCCTTGGCGTCGCGCGGATTGTTGATCGTGGCTTCCTTGCCCTCGATCAGGATCTTGCCCTCGTCGCGCTGATAGGCGCCCGACAGGACCTTGATCAGGCAGGACTTGCCGGCGCCATTGTGCCCGACGATCCCGACCACTTCGCCCGGATACAGGTCGATCGAAACGTCGTCGACCGCGTGAATGCCGCCAAATGCCAACTTGATGTGCTGCAACTCGACGAGAGGCGTTGCCTTTTCAAGCATATGTGTCGCTCCTACTTGGCACGTTGGCGGTAAAGGGTATCGAGCCAGACCGCAACGACCAGGACGATACCGACCACAATGTTCTGCAGCGGCGTGTCGACGCCCATGAGCACCATGCCCGATTTCAGCGATTGCATGACGAGTGCGCCGAGCACCGCTCCGGCAACGGTTCCGACTCCGCCGTTGAACGAGGTGCCGCCGATGACGGCCGCCGCGATGACGAACATTTCGTCATAGGTGCCGGCGGCGTTGGTCGCGGCGTTGAGGCGCGCCGTGGTGATCGCGCCGGACACCGCGCACAGCATGCCCATGATCGTGAAGATCATCACCGTGACCCGCCGCGTATTGATGCCGGCGAGTTCGGCTGCCTCGGGATTGCCGCCCATGGCGAACACATAGCGCCCGAACCGCGTCCGCATCGATATGAAGGTCATCAGCACGGCCACGCCCAGCATGATAAGGACCGGAACGGCGATGCCGTGAGCGATGAACAGCCCGCCCTCGGGGATCGGGATGTTGTTGGCCTGGGCATAGCGCGCGGCGACGCGGCTCGGCCATTCGTAGGAATTAGCCACCCAGACCGCGGCGAGCGTAGCCGCGCAGGCGAGCACCCCGAGCGTGACCTCGGCCCATATCGGGCGCAGCGGGAAATTGAAGCGCCGGCGCTGCTTGCGGCCGGAATAGAGGCCCCAGACGATGACGGCGCAAACAAATGCCGCGACGACCCAGCTGGCGGTCGAACCGATGGCGCCGTAAGTACCGCCGCCCATCAGGGCGAAGGCCTGATCCATCGGAGCCACGGTGCGGCCGGTCGTGACCCACCATGCCGCGCCGCGCCAGGCGAGGTAGCCACCGAGCGTGACGATGAAGGCCGGCACTCTGAGATAGGCAATGATGACGCCGTGCAGGGCGCCGATGGCGGCACCGGCCGCAAGGCCGATCGCAAGGGAGAGGATCCACATCAGCGGACTGCCGAACCCGATGAACTGGGGCAGGATTTCCGCCTGCATGACACCCATGATCATGCCAAGAACGCCGAGAACGGAGCCGACCGACAGATCGATGTTGCGGGTGACGATGATCAGCACCATGCCGGTCGCCATGACGGCGGTCGAGGAGGTCTGGACGCTGAGATTCCACAGATTGCGCGGCGTGATGAACACACCGCCGGAGAAAATGTGAAAACCCACCCACACCAGGGCCAGGGCGGCAATCATGCCGAGCATGCGGGTATCGAGTTCGGTGGCGTTCAGAAAGCGGCGAATGGGGCCGCTTTGCGCGTGCGAAGCGCGATTTTGTGATGAAGGAACAGGATCGCTTTTCGTCGCGATATTGGGTGCGGACATTTGGCTATGCTTCCCAATTGGGTCCGATGCCGAGTGGTGCCGCAGCTCGGATTCGAGCTGCGGCACACTGCTAGCGTATCGCGGACCTTACGTCCGCGTCAGGCGATCTCGGCGATCAGCCGCAGATTTCGACCGTACCGGCCGCCACGCCCTGGCACAGGGCGTCCTTGGAAATCCAGCCCGCATCGACGACTTCGTTGAGGTTGTCGCGGGTGATCGGATTCGGTGCCAGGAAGTAGGACGTCATGTTGACGCCCTTCGGGCCACCGTCGAACATAACCGAACCTTCGACGTCGGTCATGGCGGCGCCATTGGCCAGCTGGACGGCGATCTCGGCGGCCTTCTTGCCGAGTTCACGAGCGTCCTTCCAGACCGAAACGGTCTGCGTGCCGAGCGCAACGCGGTTCAGAGCGGCATGGTCGCCGTCCTGACCGGAGACCGGAACCGAACCAGCCATGCCCTGGGCGGCGAGAGCCGCGACGACGCCACCGGCGGTGCCGTCATTGGAAGCGACAACGGCCTGCACGTCGTTGTTGTTGGCCGTCAGGAACTGCTCCATGTTGCGCTGGGCATTCTCGGGAACCCAACCGTCGGTATAGGCTTCGCCGACATTCTTGACCGCGCCGGAATCAAGCGCGTCCTTGAGCACTTCCATCTGGCCGGAGAACAGGAAGTCCGCATTCGGATCGGCGCCCGAACCCTTGATGAAGACGTAGTTGCCGGTCGGCTGGGCCGCGAAGACGGCACGCGCCTGCATGCGGCCGACTTCCTTGTTGTCGAAGGTGATGTAGAACGCGTCCGGGTTCTCGATCAGACGGTCGTAACCGACAACCGGAATACCCTCGTCGACGGCCTTCTGGACGGCCGGGCCGATGGCGTCGGAATCCTGGGCGAGAACGATGAGCGCGTCGGCGCCCTGGGTGATGAGGCTCTCGACGTCGGCGAGCTGCTTGGCTGCGGACGACTGCGCATCGGCGGAAATGTATTCGGCACCGGCGGCTTCAAGAGCGGCCTTGATCGCGGCTTCGTCAGTCTTCCAGCGTTCTTCCTGGAAGTTGGACCAGGACACGCCAACGGTCAGCGCCATCGCCGAACCAGTCATACCGGCAAGCATGGTTGCGCCCAAAAGGGCGGCAGTGAACAGTTTCATGATTTCCTCCCGTGCGGACGGACACTCCATCCGGCTTTGCAGAATGTGGTTACGTATTTTGCAACCAAGTTGAGCAATTATTTTGATGCTCGAAAAAAGGAGTGACACGGGACTTTTGCCGTGTCAACCTCCTTTTCGGGTATACAATAAGCCACCCTTTTCCGCGCGGCTGGAAAAAGGATCGAGGGCGTGCCCAAGTCACGGGTGGAAACGCCGCAAGCCAAAGGACATAGCCTGCTTCCGCCGATGTCTCCGACCTCTCGGCCACTTCGGGACAGGTGCTTTGGCGAAGGAGTGGGAGGACAAGGCGGTGGCACGCGTCGGAAGCGACACGGACACCATCCGTCGTCAGAATCGCGGTTTGGCACTCGACGTCCTCAGGCGCTCGGGGCCTTTGGCGCGCACCTCGCTCGCCGCCGAAACCGGGCTGTCGCACGCCACCATCACGGCCATTGCCGCCGACTTCGTCGGCCAGGGCATCCTCAAGGATCTCGATGAGCCGCAATCCGACCAGAAGTCGCGCGGCCGCCCCGCCGTCCGGCTCGGCCACAATCGCGATGTCGCCTATGCCCTCTTGTTCGAACTCGACGTCAATCGCTCGAGCTGCTCGCTGATCGACTATGGCGGCACAATGGTCGACCGCATCGAGGCCCCGCTCGGCCCGCACACATTCGACAAAATTCGCCCGGCCGTGTTCCTTGCCGAGCAGGCGCAGCGCATAAGGGTGCGCAATCCGCGCGAGGCGCCGCGCATCGTCAACATCTCGGCATCGGTGCAGGGCATCCTCAACCGCGCCGGCACCGGGCTGACCTGGTCGCCGATCTCCGGACTGGCCGGACAGGCTCTCGGCGACGTCATCGGCATTGCCTCGGACCTGCCTCTGAGGCTTTACAAGCGCGGCCGGCTTCTGGCCGAGGGCACGCGGCTTTTGTATCCGCAATTGCACGATGCCAATGTCGCGACCGTCTATGTCGGTTCGACCGTCGCCATGGGCATGTCGTTTCATGGCCGCAATGTCGGCCTGTCCGAGGACGCCGCAACCGAATTCGGCCACATGGTCCATATTCCCGATGGTGCCCTGTGCCGCTGCGGCACGCGCGGCTGCATCGAGGCCTACGCCGCCGATTACGGCGTGCTGCGCGCCGCCTATAGCGTACCGGACACGGCGCCGCCGGCGCCGGCCGTGCCCTATCGTCAATATGTCGAACTCATCCAGTCGGCGCGCCGTGGCGAGCGCAACGCGGTGCATGCCTTCAAGATGGCCGGCAGCGCCATCGGCTTCGGCATCAACCGGCTGATGACGGTGTTCGACCTGTCCTATATCGTCATCGTCGGCTCCGGCGCCGAGGCGCTGCCGCTGATGCGCGACGAGATCGAGAGTTCCATCGCCGCCTCGCTTGTCGGGCGTGTGCATGGCGTGCCGCGCATCTTGACCCATGGCGACGAGTCCGAGCCGATCTTCCGCGGCTTGTGCGCCAAGGCACTGAGCGAAATCGACCAGAGCCTTTTTGCCCCAATGCCCTCCACGGGCCAAAGACCGGAGACCGCCTGATGCGACTGTCCCGCTTCGCGCCACTCGCCGCCGTAGCTATGCTTGGTTTCGGCCTTTTGTCCGCCCCTGTGGTCGGCGCGGCCGAGCCGGGATCGCCCGAAAGGGTCATGGACACCTGGTACAAGGTGACGCTCGAACTCGTGCGTCATACCCCGACCTATTCGCCGCCCGTCGCCAGCCGCGCCTTCGCCTATCTCGGCGTTGCCGCCTACGAGTCGATCGCCGGCGGCACCGACGAGATGCAGACGCTGGCGGGACAGCTGCGCGACCTGGCGCCGTTGCCCGTGCGCGAGGCCGATGCCGATTACGACGACGCCGTCGTGGTCAATGCCGCCCTCGGCGATCTGGTATACCAGCTCTTTTTCAATACCGGGCCAACCGGCCAGCATGTGATGGAAGCGGTGGGCGCCCGCCTCGACAAGAGTCTTGAAGCGGTGCCGGCCGACACGCTGGCGCGCTCGGAAGCCCTGGGCAGCGCCATCGCCGCCCACATTTTCGCTTGGTCCGAAGACGATGGCGGCAAAGTCATCGAAAATCTCGGCTTCCCCTACGAATACCAGCTGACGGCCGGACCCGATCACTGGGTGCCGACCAGCCGCATCGCCCTGCAGCAGACCCCGCTCCTGCCCGACTGGGGCGAGAACCGCACCTTCGCCATGCCCGACGGCAATGCCTGCAGCCTGCCGCCGCCACCCGCCTATAGCGAGGACAAGGACTCGGCCTTCTACAGGGAAGCCCTGGAAGTCTACGATACGATCAACAACCTGACGCCCGAGCAGTCGGAGATCGCGCAGTTCTGGGCCGACGACGCCATGCTGACCTACACCCCGCCGGGCCACTGGATCGCCATCGCGATGGACGCGGCCGAAACGGACGGCCTCGACATCAGGCAGCGCGTCGACCTGTTCGCCCGCCTCGGTATCGGGCTCGCCGATGCCTTCATCGGCTGCTGGTATTCCAAGTTCGAATACGATCTTGTCCGCCCGGTGACCTATATCAACCGCCTGATCGATCCGGACTGGGGAACGATCGTCGTCACCCCGCCCTTCCCCGAATATCCGAGCGGCCATAGCACGCAGTCCGGTGCCGCGGCCGAGATTTTGACCGGTGTTTTCGGAAGCGACTATGCATTCGCGGACAATACCCATGACGACGACGGCATGCCCGGACGCACTTTCGCGAGCTTCTGGGACGCCGCCAACGAGGCCGGCATTTCGCGCCTTTATGGCGGCATTCACTACCGCGCCGCCATCGAGCGTGGCCTTGAACAGGGCCGGTGCATCGGCGCCCATGCCCTCGCACTGAAAACCTGGAGGTAAGCCATGCGCCCGTTCCGGATTTATGTCGCTGCCGCATCGGTGCTCGCCTTCGGCGTGCTTCCTGTGACCGCGCTCGGCGCCGACGGCCCGTCCTTTGTTGACGAGTCCGCGACCTCCGGCATCGCCAGCACCTATGACGGCGACTGGGAATTCACCGTCGGCGGCGGCGCCGCGGCCTTCGACTGCAACGCCGACGGATTCGAGGACCTGCTGCTTGCCGGCGGCGCCTCGCCGGCAACCTTTTACCGCAATGCCAGTTCCGCGGGCGGGCCGCTGTCCTTCGTCCCCGAACAAAGCGGACTCGAGATCGACAGCGTGACCGGCACCTATCCGATCGACATCGACGCCGACGGCAATATGGACGTGGTGCTCTTGCGCATCGGGGAAAACCTCGTCATGCGCGGCGAGGGCGCGTGCCGGTTCACCCGCGCCAACGAGCTCTGGGGGTTCGATGGCGGCGACGCCTGGTCGACCGCTTTCGCCGCGACCTGGGAAATGGGTGCCGCCTGGCCGACGCTCGCCATCGGCAACTACATCGACCGCTACGAGGACATCTCGCCCTGGGGTTCGTGCACCGACAACTGGCTGCACCGCCCCGCCGATGCCGGCCCGGGCTTTGCCGCACCCGTGGCGCTGACGCCGTCCTATTGCGCCCTGTCGATGCTGTTCACCGACTGGAATCGCTCCGGCACCCCGTCGCTGCGCGTCTCCAACGACCGCGAATATTACAAAGGTGGCGAGGAGCAACTCTGGCACGTTATGCCGAGCGAGGCGCCGCGCCCGTATTCCCGCGACGAGGGATGGCAGCGCCTGAGGATATGGGGCATGGGCATCGCCAGCTACGACCTGGATGCCGATTTCTATCCCGAATATTTTCTGACCAGCATGGCCGACCACAAGCTGCAAAAGCTCATGGGTTCCGAAGGCGGCACCCTCATGCCGCACTACGCCGACACGGCCTATGCCAGCAATACCACGGTGCAGCAGCCCTATGCCGGCGGCGAGGTCAAGCCCTCGACCGGCTGGCATGCCGCGTTCGAGGACGTCGACAATGACGGGCTGGCCGACCTGTTCGTCGCCAAGGGCAATGTCGACCGCATGCCCGATTTCGCGCTCGCAGACCCCAACAACCTCCTGATGCAGCAACCGGACGGTACCTTTGTCGAAATGGGCGACACGGCCGGAATTGCCAGCCTCAAGACGGCGCGCGGCGGCGCCCTCGCCGACCTCAATCTCGACGGCCTCGTCGATCTCGTCGTCGTCAACCGGCGCGAGCCGGCTGAAATCTGGCGCAATGTCACCCAAGGCGCCGGCAACTGGATCGAGCTGGCGCTTGCACAAGACGGCCCGAACCGCCTCGGCATCGGCGCCTGGATCGAGATCAGGGCCGGCGAACGCGAAATCCGGCGCGAAATCACTCTTGGCGGTGGCCATGCCAGCGGCAAGGCCGGCTGGCATCATTTCGGCCTCGGCCTGGCGGACGCGGCCGAGGTCAGGGTGATCTGGCCGGACGGCGCGGTTAGCGACTGGCAGGCGCTCGATGCCAATGGCTGCTACATCCTGTCGCCCGGCGAAGCGGCGACGCCATGGATGGCCGCGCGCTGAAACAGGGGCCGGCGCGTCAGGGCCGGGGACGGGTGAACGCTGGCCGCGGTCAGTAGCCCGGACACGCCAGACCCGGCGCACGCTGGACGGCGCTGAGCGCCTCGACGCTCGGCTGGCCGGTCGCAAAACGCGACCCGCGCCAGCGGTTGAACGCCGCGAGCGCATCGGCCGATGACGGCCCCCAGCGCCCGTCGACCGCCTCGCCGTAACAGCCGACGCGCGTCAGCGCCTGCTGCAGCTCGACGGCCAGCCCGTCCGCCGGCAGGTCGCGCGGCGGCGGCGCTGAAGCGACCGCCGCGTCCGGTGCCGGCGGCGCGCCACTGGCGAAGGCGGCGAGCGCCTGGCGCGAGGCGGCGCCGAAATCGCCGTCGAGCGGACCGCGATAATGCCCGGTGCCCCTCAGATGGCGCTGCAGGGCCTTCGGTCCCGCCGTGCCGACATCGCCGAGACTGTCGAGCGCCATGCCGGGATCGGCCCGGTAGAGCATGAGAAAGGTCTCGACATAGCCCGTCTCGTCACCGGCCAGATCGTAGAGCATCAGCGCCCTGTAGGTTCCTTCGAGCGCTCCCGCCTCTCCAGCCTGCCGGTAATAGGCGAGCGCCTGGTCGCGGTCGGGCGGCATGCCGAGCCCGTTTTCGGCAAGGCCGCCGAGCTCGACGAAGGCCGGTCCATAGCCGCCGGCGCCAGCGGTTTCGAGCATCGGCAGTGCCCGGCGGATTTCGCCGTCGCGCGCCGGCACTTCGAGCTGATAGGCGGCGTCAAGGATCGCCTGCGCCGAAGCGTAGAGCGCCTCGGGCGTTTGCGGCGACACTTCTTCTTGGTGCGCCGGCTGCACGTTGGGCTCGGGCATGGGCGCGGCCAGCGCGGCGATCCGCGCCCTGGCGATCGGCACGAAAACACCGTCGGGGAAACGGTCGAGATAGGCTTCGAAAAGCGCTTTGTCGCCACTGTCGACGGCAGCTTGCCAGAAGGCGAGTTCGACGGCCCGGTCGGTCTCCTCCGGTACTGCCTGCTCGGCTGCGGCGGTAGCGGCAGTTTGCGTTTCGCCAGTATCGGGCGCGGCGGCATCGGGCTGCGGGCTTTCGGTCGCGACCACCGGCGACGTCTCCGGTTCCGTCCGAGGCGCGTCGGCCGGCGCCGCATCGTCAGGCTTTGCCGTATCTTCGGTTTTCGTCCTATCGGACTGGAGCGCGCATTCATGTCCGCCGACGCATGGCATGGGTGGACCGTACATTCTGGCCGTCGCGGCGTTCTGTTCCGGCTCGGCGGCATCGCCGCCGGAGGCCTTGATCAGTGTCGTGCCGCCCGGCATCGATGCCTCGCATTCCGCCGTCAGTTGCGCCTTGAAATCCGCGTCGGGCGGAAACTGGCTGTCGGTGATGCGGGTGTAGTAGACGAGACAGGACTGGGTGATGGCGACCGGACCGATGCGTTCGCAGACGCGTCCGAACGCCCGGGCCGGGCCGCTGCCCTCGCCCGCGATGGCGACATAGTCCTTGTAGCTGCGGCAGGCGTCGACCCGGTCATCGGAACCGGTTTCCGCCAAAGCCGAAGACGGCAGGGCGCCGGCGAGCAACAGCAACAAAACGGCGATGGAATGCCCGAAGCCAGTTGGACGGGCGGCAGAACTGGGCGTGATCATGGCATTTCCCTCGAAACGGAAACCTCACTCGCGACCCCCCGCGTGCCTGCCTCTTGCCCGGCAAGTCGGGCCAATTTGTGATCACGACCGCCTTTGTTCGGCGGATTGCGGCCCGCCCGCGAAAACGGGCGCATAGGCCGCTCCCATTTCGGCGATCTCGGCGAGCGCCTGGTGGAGCGGCCACCAGTCGTCGCTTTCGGCGATGGGCGCCCATAGCGCCTCCATCTCGTCGATCAGCATGCCGCGCGGCCGGTCGCGGCGGAAATAGGCATGCTCGGGATCGGCGCCCGGCGCGACGGCGAAATCGAACAGCTTCTCCCTGACCGGCGCGAAGTCCGGCGCGCCATAAAGAGCGGCAAGCGGCGAACGGTCGAGCCGCTCCGGCCGGGCCGCGAACAGGTCGAACATCACCTGCTCGAACGGCGCCTGCGACGCTCCGAGAAAGCGCAGGAGATCGGTGACGAAATCGAGACCAGAATTCTTTTCCGCCTCGAGGCCGAGCCGGTCGAGCATGGCCCGCTCGAGCCGCGCCTGGAATTCCGGCCAGAAGGTGTTGAGCGCCGCCTCAAGCGATCCGGGATCGCCAATCGGCGCCAGCGCTTCGGCCAGCCGGACGAGATTTTCGGCCAGCGCGTCCGGCTGGCGTCCGAAGGCATAAAGTCCGGTCCCATCGAAATAGGCGGCGGTGAAGCCCGGATCATAGACCGGCAGGAAGCGCCACGGTCCATAATCGAAGCTTTCGCCAGTGATATTGATGTTGTCGGAGTTGAGGACGCCGTGAACGAAGCCGGCCGAAATCCAGCGCGCACCGGTCTCGGCGACGCGCTGGATCACTTCGACCAGAAATGCCGTCGCCTCCGCTTCCGGATCGTCCCGCCGCGCATCCGGCAGGTAGTGCGTCGTGCAATGCCTGACGAGCCTTGCGATCGCCTCGTGCTGGCGATGATGGGCGAGGCGCTGGAAGCTGCCGATGCGGATATGCGAATGACTGAGGCGCACCAGCACCGACGCGCGCGCCGGCGACGGCTCGTCGGCGCGGAACAGGCTCTGGCCGGTTTCGATCAGGCTGAGGCTTTTCGAGGTGTCGACACCGAGCGCTTCGAGCATCGAGGTCGCCAGAACCTCGCGCACCCCGCCCTTGAGCGTCAGCCGCCCGTCGCCGCCGCGCGACCAAGGCGTTTGTCCGCTGCCCTTGGTGCCAAGATCGAGGAGCCGCCCGCCGGCATCGAATGCCTGGGCGTAAAGAAAGCCGCGCCCGTCGCCGAGATCGGGATTGTAGATGTCGAACTGATGGCCGTGATACCTCAGCGCCAGCGGCTCGGGCAACGAGCCCTCGAACGGTTCGAACCGCCCGAACCGCGCGATCCAGTCTTCATCCGAAAGACCCTCGAGTCCGATCGTTGCCGCCGCCCGGTCATTGCGATATCTGAGCACATGCTCGGGAAAGCGCGCCGGCTCGACCACGTCGAAAAAGTCCGGACCGAGTTCGGCATGGATGGCGCTGGGGCGGAATGCGGCGATGGCTCTGTCTCCCTGCCGGCATGGTACGGGCGGCAGAGACATAGAGACGAAGGCGTTGCCGCGCCAGCCCCGAAGTCGTCACCTCCGCGCGCGCGACAGTCGCGTCAGGCGGCGGCGGGTCCTTCTTCGCCGCGCCGGCTGTTGAAATAGGCGAACAGCATCAAGATCAGCAGGGCGAGTGGCGCAACGACCGAAAAGACCTGCACCGGTCCGGTCAGGATGCCGCTCGCATACAGCATTATCTTGGACCCGTTGAGCCAGATGATCACCGGAAAAACCGTGATGAGCAGCACGCCGCGCCGCTCGACCGGCTTGCGGTCGGCCCAGATCAACAGCACCGTCCAGCCCGCCATCAGCGAAGCGCCGAACACCATGGCGAACTGGTAGGCGGCGGTGAACTCAAACTCCGTCGCCTCGTTGAGGACGAGAATGCGGTTGAGCTCGGGCACCATCATCGCGACCACCATGACGGCATCGGCAATTGCCCCGGCCCAATAGGCGATGCGCAACCAAACGATCTTGCTGTTCAATCTTGTTCTCCATCTTCGTTCTCGTCCTTCGGCGTGCCGTCGCGTTCTGCCAGCTTGTGACTGTCGGCGGCGGTGAGCGTCAGCCCGTAGATCTGCTTGAGCATTTCGATGCCGCGAATCGCTTCGGCATCGAACGGGCTCTTGCCTTCGAAACTGTGCAGCACGATGCCCTCGACCAGATCGCCGAGCGAAATGTCTGCATACTCGGCCATGCCCTTGAGCACCTTCAAAAGGCGCTTTTCGATGCGGATGCCGGTCTGAACCCGTTCGACGACGGGATGTGTGCTGTCTGTCATGGCTGCTAATGTACTCATGTACCAACGTACATGCAAGGGGCACAAACGAAATGATACGAATTGAGGTGGCCGCCGGCTTCCGGCGCCATCAAAAGAAAGGGGGCTGCACGCAGCAGCCCCCGCCCCGCGTGCCAATGCTCTTGCTTATCGATAGAGGAGCGTTGGCAGCCACATGGAGAGTTCCGGTACGAAAGTCAGCAGGAGCAGCACCGCCACCAGAGGGATCAGGAACGGCAATGTCGCGGTGACGCAACGCTCGAAGGGAACCTTGGCGACCTTCGAGAGCACATACAGCACCATGCCGACTGGCGGCGTCAGAAGTCCGATCATCAGGTTGAGGATGAGGATGATGCCGAAATGGACCGGATCGATGCCGAGCCCCACCGCCACCGGCAGGAGCACCGGGGTGAGGATGGTGATGGCGGCGATCGTCTCCATGAAACAGCCGATGACGAGGACAATCAGGGTGATGATGAGGATCAGCGCCACGCCGTTGTCGGTGATCGCCAGCATGAACGACGAAAACTGCAGCGCTACCTGGTTGGCGGTGAGAATCCAGGCGAAGATCATCGAGGCGGCAACGATCAGCATGACCGAAGCCGTGGTTTCGACGGTGTCCATCGACACGCGCAAGAGCTTGCGCCAGTCGAGCGTGCGATAGACGACGACACCGAGGAACAGCGAATAGACAACGGCCGCGATCGCCGCCTCGGTCGGCGTAAAGATGCCGAACATGATGCCGCCGATGATGATGACCGGCGTCAGCAGCGGCAAAAGAGCATCGAGAAAGGAAGAAAAGAAGCGCCATATCGAAAACTGCTGGTCGCGCGGGTAGTGGCGCGCCCGCGCATAGAAGGCGACCATGATCATCAGCGACAGGGCCATCAGCAGGCCCGGGACGATGCCGGCGGTGAACAGCTGTCCGATCGATGTGTCGGCGATCACGCCGTAGATGACCAGAGGCAGCGACGGCGGGATGATCGGCCCGATGGTCGAGGAGGCGGCGGTGATGCCGACGGCGAAGTCGGTGTCGTAGCCGGCGTCGCGCATCGCCTTGATCTCGATATTGCCAAGACCGCCGGCATCGGCGACGGCCGCGCCGGACATGCCGGCAAAGATCACGCTCGCCCCGACATTGACGTGCCCGAGGCCGCCATGCAGCCAGCCGACCGCGGCACGGGCGAAGTTGAAAATCCTTGTGGTGATGCCGGCAGAGTTCATCAGATTGCCGGCGAGAATGAAGAAGGGCACCGCGATCAACGGGAACGAGTTGATGCCGTTGACCATGTTGGCCAGAACGATGATCGGCGGCATGTCGTTGGTCAGAACGAAACCAAGCGACGCCAGCATCAGCGCCATGGCGATCGGCACCCCGATCACCATCAGGACCAGCAGCAACAGGATCATGACGAGAATCGACATTTGTGACTGGTCCTCAATCCGGCCGGTAGCCGGCCTCGATCTGTTGGATGATCTCATCGGGCGTCGACCTGAGGCGCCGCCACAGCCAGATGACGGCATAGACAGTCATCACCGCGAGCGCCGCCACGCAGACCCAGTAGATCCAGGCCTTTGGAATGGGCAGCGAGATCATCTTCTGGCGGGTTTTCTGGGTCAGCTCGACCCCCACCCACGTCATCGTGCCCAAAAGGGCGAAAGTGATGAACTGGGCCGCGATCACCATGATCTTGGCGATCGTGCGCGGCACCGCCCGGACGAAGAATTCGAGCGTGATGTGGCTGCCGCGGCGGATGGCGCTGACCGATCCGAGAAAGGTCAGAAGGATCATGAAATAGCGTGCCGTCTCCTCGGTCCAGGCGATGGAATCGTTGAGCACGTAGCGCGTGAAGAACTGCAGGAAGACCACGATCCCGAGCACCCAGAACATGATGAGCGCCGGCGCGTCGGTCCAGTTGATATCGGAAAGATCGACCTTCTGGTTTTCGAAGGCGATGTCGGGCGCGCCATCAGCGCGCCCTTCGTTGTTTTTGCCCCTCTGGGTCATTTGTCCCCCCGAAACGGCTCCCGGCCTATTGGGCCAGGGCCTGCAGGCGATTGTAATGATCCAGTGTGTAGGGAACCTTGGTCGGATCGGTCACGACCGGCTCAATGGCCTTCTGGAACGGCCCCTTGTCGACCACGTTGACCGTGATGCCCTGCTCTTCGAACCAGGCGGCCAGTTCCGCTTCGGACTTGATGATGTCCTCGGCGGCGCCGGCGGCGGCTTCCTTGAGGATGGCGCGGACGGCGTCGGCGTCGGCGCCCATGGCGTCCATGGATGGGCCGGCAACGACGATGATCAGCGAATTGCCGACATGGCCGGTCAGGCTGATATTGGACTGGACCTCATAGAACTTCATGTCCTTGATGGTCGGCAGCGGGTTCTCCTGAGCGTCCACCACGCCCTGCTGCAGCGCCAGATAGACCTCGGCGAAGGCGATCGGGGTCGGGTTGGCGCCGACCGCGTTCGGGAACATCTGCATCATCGGCGAATTCGGCACGCGGATCTTGAGGCCCTTCATGTCTTCGGGCGCGAGGATCGGGAAGTTCGAGGT
This sequence comes from Alphaproteobacteria bacterium, assembly GCA_018818925.1. Taxonomy (GTDB): domain Bacteria; phylum Pseudomonadota; class Alphaproteobacteria; order Rhizobiales; family Devosiaceae; genus JAHJQZ01. Next base: position 8,385 of record JAHJQZ010000032.1, on the reverse strand, counting down.
CACATGGCGATAGCCGTACCAGGTGATGGCGACGACTTCGTTGCCGGTCGCTTCCTTGTAGCCGGCGCTCAGTTCCTGGAACAGGTCGCTGTCGCGATAGGCCTTCCAGTGATCGATGTTCTTGAGCATGAACGGATAATCGGAGATCGCGATCGGGCCGTAGTCGCGCTCCGCGAAGTTCGGGCCGGTCCAGATGATGTCGACCGAGCCGATGGAAAGGCCTTCGTTGATGTCGGATTCGTTGCCGAGCGACGAGTTCGAATAGACCGTCACGTTGACGCGACCGTCGGTCTTCTTGCCGATCTCGTCGGCAGCCCACACCGACCACTTATGGAACGGGGTCGCTTCCGCATAGACATGCGCCCATTTCAGGTCGAGCGCGAGGGCGCTGCCAACCATCGTGACGGTCACGGCGGCGGCAAGTGCCGACGCCTTGATGATCTTGCCAATCATATTTTCCTCCCATGTGCCGGCCGGTGTGCACCATGCTCCCCGGCCGCCAGCTTCAGATTTATCTAGTATACAAGATATATCTGATATACTAGGTAAGAAGAGGCTGCAAGGGGTATCGGCTCTGGCACGGCGGTCGGAGGACTGCTAAGGGGAGAAAAAAGCGCCGGATGGGCAAAATGCGTTCGGCGCCTCACCTGCCTCGCCGGATAGCCTCGGCAGTTCTTGGAAACAACATGACCGGATCACCCTCAACAGCGTGGACATCGCCACACAAGACGCGCAAGCCGCGCGCCCGCAACGCGCCGCCGGCGCCGGGCAGCATGGTACGCACGCAAAAACCGGTGAAAAATTCCGAAATCGTTTATGGCGACCTCAGACGCGCGATCATCGCCATGGAGATGGCTCCGGGCACGCCGATCGTCGAGCGCGATCTCACCGAACGCTACGGCATATCGCGCACGCCTCTGCGCGAGGCCGTGCTTCGCCTGGCCGAGGAGCGGCTGGTCGATGTGGTGCCGAAATCGGGCACCTATGTCGCCCGCATCCCGGTCTCGGTTCTGCGCGAAGGCATCGTCGCCCGCCGGGCACTCGAGGAGGTGACCGTGCGCGCGGCGACGCGGCGCGCCAGCGAGAGCCAGATCATGAGCCTCAGGGCCATCATCCAGCGCCAGAAAGAGGTTGCCGACGCCGGCGACGAGGAGGCTTTCCACCGGGCCGACGAGGACTTCCATTCCGGCATCGCCGCGGCCGCCAGCTTTCCTGGCATCTGGGACATGATCCTGCAGATGCGCGTGCATGTCGAACGCTACCGGCGCCTGACCCTGCCTCAGCCCGGCCGCATGCGCCTCGTCGTCGGTGAGCACGCCGCCGTGCTCGATTCCATCGCTGAGGGCAAGGCCGACGCGGCCGTCGCCCGCATGAAGGAGCATCTCGACAAGCTGACGCTCGATATCGCGGTGTTCCGCGATCTGTGGCCGGACTATTTCATCTACGACGTCAGCCTGGACGCGCCGCTTAATCTCGACTGAACGGTTCCGGAACGGCCCGCGCCGCCGCGTGGGCCTCGCCCCCGCCCGTTCCGGAACCGCCGCCACACGGCGATGCCTCCATGGCGCGCGACCATCGCATCACCATTCCACCGACGCGGAGCAAGACGCATGAGCTTTGACCCCAACGCCTTCAGCCTTGCCGGCAAGACCGCCATCGTGACCGGAGCCAATAGCGGTATCGGCCAGGCCATCGCCGTGGCGCTGTCGGCCGCGGGCGCGCGTATTGCCGCAGTCGGCCGGTCGCCGATGGACGAGACCGCTGCCCTGATCGGCAGCGACAACGGGCGTTTTCACGCCATCCGCGCCGATCTGGCCCGGATCGAAGCTTTGTCCGCGGTGATCGAGGAGGCCGCCGACTGGTCGGGCGGCGTCGATATTCTCGTCAACAATGCCGGCATCATCCGCCGCAACGACGCCCTCGATTTCACCGAGGACGACTGGGACGGCGTCCTCGACCTCAATCTGAAGTCGGTCTTCTTCCTGAGCCAGGCGGCGGCGCGGCACATGATCGCGCGCGGCGGCGGCAAGATCGTCAACATCGCCTCGCTGCTGAGCTTCCAGGGCGGCATCCGCACCGCCTCCTACACTGCCTCCAAGAGTGGCCTTGTCGGCCTCACACGACTGTTGTCCAACGAATGGGCGGCGCTGGGCATCAATGTCAACGCCGTGGCGCCGGGCTATGTCGCCTCCGCCAACACCGCGCCGCTGCGCGCCGACGCGGCGCGCAACAAGGAAATTCTCGACCGCATCCCGGTGGGGCGCTGGGCCGAGCCGGACGATATCGCCGGAGCGGTGGTTTTCCTCGCCTCGGCGGCGGCCGGATACATTCACGGGGTCACCCTGCCGGTCGATGGCGGCTGGATGGGCCGCTAGGCGGCGGCGGGGCCAGGCGGCTTTCGTTTTTTCGGACATGCGGAACCCCTGCCTTCCAGCCGGGCCAGGTGTGTCCATCGCGAAACGGTTCGGTTTGGCGCGACGCCGGATCCGGTTTGTTGCCGTGCCGGCGGGCCGGGTCGGCGAAAATGTCATTGACGCGGAAGTCCATCTCGCTTGCCAAGTGCCGATCGGGGTGGTTAGTTCCCTGATCCAACCGGTTTGAACGCAAACTGGCGCACGTTCGGCTGAAGCTGTGATGGCCGGGCGCAAAAACAAGAATCTCAACAATTACAGGAGAGGCAACATGCATTTCGGTAAAATCCTGGGAGCCGCGTCGCTTGCCGTCGGGCTCTCGCTGGTGGCGATCACCGGCGCTTCGGCCGTCACGCTCAACCTGCACAATGGCGGCGATCCCGGCTCGGTGGATCCACACAAGGTGTCCGGCGATTGGGAGAACCGGGTTGTCGGCGACTACATCGAAGGCCTGGTGACCGAGGACGCCGAGGCCAAGGCCATTCCCGGCCAGGCGGAGACCTGGGACATTTCCGAGGACGGCACGGTTTACACCTTCCATCTGCGCGACGGCATCCAATGGACTGACGGCACGCCCGTCACCGCCGGCGATTTCGTCTTCGCTTTCCAGCGCCTCTTCGACCCGGCAACGGCGTCCGAATATGCCTATTTGCAATATCCGATCAAGAACGCCGAGGCGATCAACGCCGGCACGATCACCGATTTCAACGAACTCGGCGTCAAGGCCATCGACGACAAGACGCTCGAAATCACGCTCGAAGCGCCGACCCCCTATTTTGTCGACGCCCTGATGCACTACACCGCCTATCCGGTGCCCAGGCACCTCGTCGAGAAGTTCGGCGACGACTGGACCAAGATGGACAACATCGTCGCCAACGGTCCGTTCAAGCTCGTCGAATGGGTGCCGGGCTCGCACCTGCGCGCCGTCAAGAACGACATGTACTACGATGCCGCCAACGTGAAGCTCGACGAAGTCTATTACTACGTGCTCGAAGACGAGTCGGCGGCGCTCAACCGCTATCGTGCCGGCGAGTTCGACATCCTGACCGACTTCCCCGCCGACCAGTATCAGTTCCTCAAGGACAACTATCCGGGCGAGGCGCATGTCGATCCCTTCCTCGGCATCTACTACTACGTGATGAACCAGGAAAAGGCGCCGCTCGACGACGTCCGCGTCCGCAAGGCGCTGTCGATGTCAATCATGCGCGACGTCATCGGCCCCGAGGTTCTCGGAACAGGCGAACTGCCGGCCTATGGCTGGGTCCCGCCGGGCACCAACAACTATGACGGCGCCGAATACATGCCGGACTGGGCCGCTCTGCCCTATGACGAGCGTGTCGCGATGGCCAAGCAGCTTCTGACCGAGGCCGGCTACGGCCCGGACAAGCCGCTCAGCCTGCAGCTCAGGTACAACACCAACGACGCCCACCAGCGCGTTGCCGTGGCGATCGCCGCGATGTGGGAGCCGATCGGCGTCAGCATCGAGCTGTTCAACTCCGAAGTCCGCGTGCACTACGACGCCCTGCGCGCCGGCGACTTCCAGATCGGCCGGGCCGGCTGGCTGCTCGACTATTCCGACGCCGCCAACACCCTCGATCTGCTGAAGACCGGCACCATGCAGGACGGCACGATGAACTGGGGCAACAACTACGGCCGCTATTCGAATGCCGAGTTCGACGCCCTGCTCGCCGAGGCCGCCACGACCACCGACCTGGTGGCCCGCGCCGGTCTGCTGCACCAGGCCGAAACGATCGCGATGGACGAATTCGCTGCCATCCCGATCTACTGGTACGTCTCCGAGAACGTTGTGAAGCCCTATATCGAGGGCTTTGCCGACAACGCCAAGGACATCCACCGCAACCGGTGGATCACCAAGTCGGAATAACCCGACCTGTTGCGGGCCGCGACCTCTGGTCGCGGCCCGTCGATTTGGCGGAAGGTCGAGTTCGCTCCGCCCCATGGCCCGGATACGCTCATGTTCAATTATGCGACACGGCGCGTGCTGTCGGCGCTGCCGATTGCCATCATCGCCGTAACAGTCTGCTTTTTCATTCTGAGGCTTGCACCCGGCGGTCCGTTCGACGGCGAGCGCGCCCTGCCGCCCCTGGTTCTCCAGAATCTCAGGGCGCACTACAATCTCGACCAGCCGATCTGGATTCAGTACTTCAACTACGTCTGGCGCATGATTCAGGGCGATTTCGGCCCCTCCATGGTGATGGAGGGCTTCGAAGTGAGCGAGCTTCTCGCCATCGGCCTGCCCTTTACCCTGATGCTCGGCATGACCGCCTTCATCGTCGCCACCATCATCGGCGTCATCGCCGGCATCATCGCCGCGGTGAACCAGAACAAGTGGCCCGACTACGTGCTGGTGCTCGCCGTCATGCTCGGCGTGATCGTGCCGAACTTCCTGATGGGCGCGCTGCTGCAGCTGTTGTTCGGCGTTTACCTGCGCTGGCTGCCGGCCGGCGGCTGGTCTGGTGGCAACTGGCTGCAGCTGGTGCTGCCGGTCACCGTGCTCGCCTGGCCGCACGCCGCCCGCATCTCGCGGCTGATGCGCGGCTCGATGATCGAGACGCTCGGGTCCAACTTCATCCGCACCGCCATGTCCAAAGGCATCGGCGAACGGCTGATGCTCACCCGGCACGCCCTCAAGCCGGCCCTGATCCCGGTCGTGTCCTATCTCGGGCCGGGCCTTTCCTACCTGCTGACCGGATCTCTGGTCGTCGAAAGCATTTTCGGCCTGCCCGGCATCGGCAAGTACTTCATCCAGGCGGCGCTCAACCGCGACTACGGGCTGGTGCTCGGAACCACGGTCTTTTACGTCATGCTGATCCTGGTGCTCAATCTTCTCGTCGACCTCGTTTACGCCTGGCTCGACCCGCGCGTGAGGTTTCGATAATGGCTGGCATCACCGGCAAGGACCGCACGCTTACCGCCTACGCCGACACGCTCGAACGGCTCGACGCGCCCAAGGGCCGCTCGCTTACCCAGGACGCCATGCGGCGCCTGATCGCCAATCGCGCCGCGCTCATCTCGATTTTCTTGGTCACCGCCATCGTGCTGATCGCCTTCGTCGGATCGTATTTCGTCCCCTGGGACGGCACCAAGGTTGACTGGGGTGCCATCCGCAAGCCGCCCAATTTCGAAAGCGGCCACTATCTCGGCACCGACCAGAACGGCCGCGACCTCCTGGCCCGCCTGCTGCAGGGCACGCAGATGTCGCTGATCGTTGCCGGCGTCGCCACCGTGGTCTCGGTGGTGGTCGGCGTCGTCTACGGCGCGATTTCCGGCTATTTCGGCGGACGCGTCGACGCCCTGATGATGCGATTTGTCGACATCATGTACGCCCTGCCCTACATCCTGTTCGTCATCATCCTTGTCGTCATCTTCGGCCGGTCGCCGGTGCTTTTGTTCGTTGGCATCGGTTTGCTCGAATGGCTGACCATGGCGCGGATCGTGCGTGGCCAGACCCTTTCGTTCAAGGAAAAGGAATTCGTCGAGGCGGCGCGGGCCGGCGGAGCCAAGCCCTTCACCATCATCATGCGCCACATCGTGCCGAACCTGACCGGGCCGGTGGTCATCTACGCCACCCTGACCGTGCCCGAGATCATCATCGTCGAGAGTTTCCTGTCCTATCTTGGCCTTGGCGTGCAGGAGCCGCTGACTTCGCTTGGCACGCTCATCTCCAACGGAGCGCCCGTGGCCGAGGTGCTGCCATGGCTGCTCGTCGCTCCCGCCATCGTGCTCGTCACATTGCTGCTCTGTCTGTCCTATATCGGCGACGGCCTCAGGGACGCACTCGACCCCAAGGACCGCTAAAATGGCAAATGTTCTCGAGGTCAAGGACCTCAACGTGACCTTTTCGCTGCATGACGGCGACGTTAGCGCCGTGCGCGACCTCTCCTTTGTCCTTGGGCAGGGCGAAACCCTTGCCGTCGTCGGCGAATCCGGCTCCGGCAAGTCCCAGGCCTTTTTGGCCATCATGGGGCTTCTGGCGCGCAATGGCCGCGCCACCGGCAAGGCCGTGCTCGGCGGCACCGATCTTCTGGCCCTGTCGCCGACCGAGCTCGACAGGCATCGCGGTCTCGACATCGCCATGATCTTCCAGGATCCGATGACCTCGCTCAACCCGAGCCTGAAGATCGGCCGGCAGCTCGCCGAGGTGCTGGTCCGCCATCGCGGCCAGTCCGACAGCGCCGCCTGGCGCCACGCCACCGAGATGCTCGACCGCGTCGGCATTCCCGAGGCGGCGCGCCGAGCCGATTCCTACCCGCACGAGCTGTCGGGCGGCATGCGCCAGCGCGTCATGATCGCCATGGCTCTTTTGTGTGAGCCCAAGGTGCTGATCGCCGACGAGCCGACAACGGCGCTCGACGTAACGGTTCAGGCCCAGATGCTCGAGCTGTTCAAGACGCTGACCGACGATTTTGGCGCGGCCCTGGTGCTGATCACCCACGATCTCGGCGTCGTCGCCGGCCTCGCCGACCGCATGATGGTGATGTATGCCGGCCGCGCCGTCGAATCCGGATCGGTCGACGACCTGTTTTACGCGCCGAACCATCCCTACACCTTCGGCCTCCTGCACTCGACGCCGCATGTTGAGGACAGTGGCCAGCGCCTGCGCCCGATCCTGGGGCTGCCGCCGAGCCTCGAGCATCTGCCGACCGGCTGCGCCTTCCACCCGCGCTGCGCCTTCGTCATGCCGGAATGCCGAACGGCACGCCCCGAACTGACCCATCGCGGCGGCGGCCGCCACGCCGCCTGCTTCTACGAGGGCGAACTCAAGGAAAAGGAGGCCGCCGAATGAGCGCAGCCGGCCCGATTCTCAGCGTCCAGAACGTTGGCAAGATCTTCGGCCTCTCTGCCGGCTTTCTGCGCAAACCGCTGATCCTGAAGGCGCTGAGCGACATCTCGTTCACCGTCAACGAGGGCGAGACCCTCGGCATCGTCGGCGAGTCCGGCTGCGGAAAATCGACCCTTGGACGCTGCATCCTGCAGCTTTTGACACCGGACGAGGGCAAGGTGCTCTGGCTGGGCAGGGACCTGACGACACTTCCAGCCGGCGAGATGCGCAAGCATCGCCGCGACCTGCAGATCATCTTCCAGGACCCGCTCGCTTCGCTCAATCCGCGCATGACGGTCGGTGGCATCATCGCCGACCCGCTCCGCACGCTGATGCCCGAGCTGAGCCAGAAACAGCGCCGCGCCAAGGTCATCGAGATGATGGAGGCGGTCGGCCTCCTGCCCGAGATGATCAACCGCTATCCGCACGAATTTTCCGGCGGCCAGGCCCAGCGCATCGGCATCGCCAGGGCGCTGATCACCGAGCCGAAACTGATCGTTTGCGACGAGCCGGTTTCGGCGCTCGACGTGTCGATCCAGGCCCAGATACTCAACCTCTTGTCCGAATTGCGGGAACGGTTCAACCTGACGCTGGTGTTCATCAGCCATGACCTGTCGGTCGTCCGGCATGTCAGCGACCGCATCATGGTGCTCTATTTGGGCCGCATGATCGAATACGCCCCGCGCGACGACCTCTACAACGACGCCAAGCATCCCTACACACGGGCGCTGCTGTCGGCCGTGCCGGTCCCCGATCCCAGGCTGGCGCGGGCCCGCCAGATCACCGAACTGGTCGGCGAGATTCCCTCGCCAATCAACCCGCCTTCGGGCTGCACTTTCCGCACCCGCTGTCCCTATGCGCTCCCCTTGTGTGCCGAGAAACGGCCGGAGATCGAACCTGTCGATGCCGAGCGCACCGTCGCCTGCCATCGCTGGCGCGAAATCGCCGACGGCGCGCCGCCGACGCAGCATGCCGGGGCATCCGCCTAGGGCCTGTCATCTATTGACGGAAGCAGCGCCTCCGCTTCCCTTGTAACTTGACCGCATCCGCATCTGCTAGAGTTGGGGGTGCGGCAACGGGCGGAAGACCGATGTTCCCTTGGGCCGACAAGCCCGTGGGGGAGCCTGAGTC
>JAHJQZ010000031.1 GCA_018818925.1 Alphaproteobacteria bacterium | reverse complement strand
TGCCAGGAGATCGACACGATGGGCGGTTCGAGATGGCCGGCCACGAGGAGCCCGGGTTCCTGGTTCAACGACAAGAGGAAAGGTCCGGCGGCCCGGCTCTTGCCCTTCGCTCGAAGCCAGGCTTCGGCCGTGGCGAACAGGGCGCTGGTTACCTCCATGTCGTCCACGGCATCAAGACATCCGAACAGCCCAGCACCGTCGTAGACTCCTTCAGGCTGCGTGAAATCGATCTGCGCGGAAATCCGTCCCACGCTCGCGCCGTCTTTTCGGGCAAGCCAGTACTGCGCTTCGCCATGCTTGAAAAACGAGCCCTTGCGCGGGTCGAGCAAACCCGCGCGCTCAAAATTCGGTGGCGCCACAAAGCCCGGCAATCCCTTGTACACCCGACTGGGCAGGCCGATGAACTCTCTCAGCTCGGCGCGTGTCGACACCGGGACTATCTCGAACGACATTCCTCCTCCAGATCGGACGGCGCAAAATACCGGTCACGCATTCTCTTTGGTCTCTATTCTGGTCGACGCGCGACCGGACCGCGGCAGCAGTCGTTCGATCAATGCATAGAGCAAAAAAACTATCGCCACGCTCGTCAGACCGTCAAGCAGCCAATGGTGGTTCAAATAGACGCTTGCAGCCAGCATCCAGGCCAGATAGGCGGCGTGCAGAGCGCGTTGCCATGCGGGCGAGGTGCGCCAGGACGCCACCAGCGCAGCGGCCGGGAAACTGCAGTGCAATGACGGCAGCGCACCGAACACCGTCGGCGCCCTGCTGTAGAAGTCGGCGAAGTAGTCGATGTTGAACAGTTCGTCGAGGCGGGCGAGCGCCGCCGGGCTCGGCGCGGCGCCGATGTCAATCGCGCAGCCATGCAGCTGGATGTACCAGGGCGGTGCGGCCGGAAACACGAGCCAGATGACGAAGGCCACCGCGTGCACGCCCGCGAGCGTCCACAGGAATCGGACCATGCCCGGGCGATCCAGAAAGAACAGGACCGCGCCCCAGATCACCGCCACCGCCCAGAAGACCGTATAGGGAATGGCAAAGAAAGCGTCCCAGAACGGCGCGTTGTGGATGGCGAAATAATCGGGCCAGGTCAGGTTGTTGCCCGCAGGGAACCAGGCGAGTTCGACGGCGCGAAGGTCGCAGCCGAGCACGCGCTCCGGCTTGAGGTAGAGTGGCCGCAGGTAGCGAACGATTTCGTAGCCCAGCGCGACGGCAATTCCGGGAACGGCCAGAAGCACAAATGACCGCGTCTGCGTGCTGGCGACACCAAGCGCCACGAGAACAAGGACGACGACGACGATTTCGATGCGCATCTGGCCGAATGCCGCCGAGACCGGCAGGAAGGCGAGCGGCACGAAAGGCAGCAGCCAGTAGCGCCCCCAGAGCCGGCGCAGATGCTTGACGAAGTCCAGGTCGACGATGTGCGAAGCTACGGTCCGTTCCGGCGATCGGTCTGGCGGCCGCATTTGCTTTTGTTTCTGCATGCTCAGGGTTGTTGACGCGGGGTCGATCGCCTGCCGGCTGGAAGGCTTGTACTCGCGGCATGCGCTCTTGCCAATGCGATGAGCGGCGGCACGAGGACGATCATCACACCGCCGAGTTCGCGCACTATGACCCAGGGCATCGCCTTGCTGCACGCCCAGGCGAAATCCAGCCCGTACTGGGCGAGGCTTGCCAGGATGAACGCGTAGGCGACCGGACGGAGCGGGGCCGCGAGAAAAACTATAAGCGGAAGCAGCGCGAGCAGGTACCAGGCCTGCATATAGGCGTGGAAAAACAGGTAGTAAAACAGGATGAAGCACGCCAGCGCTGGCAATGGGTCGGCGAGCCGTCGATTGCGCCAGGCGAGGGAGACCAGCAATGCCAGACCGCCGAAGCGGAAGACCAGACCGATCAACCAGGCCGCGTCCGGCCAACCGAGCACGAAATGGAACAGCCAGCGCGGCGGGCACTCGAGTGCCCGCGTGCAAAAAGGCGCACCGTCAGCGGCAGGTGCAAAAAGGCGCACCACGGTACCTGCGGTGCCGCCAAGATACGGAATCACCACCCAGAACAGAATGCCCGCGGCGAGCGCTGCGCCAACGGCGGCAAGAACGCGTTTCGATCTGGGAAACCCGGACATGGCACGCGCAATCCAATGAGCCATGTAGAACCCGAGCGGCACGAGAACCGAGAGCTTGACAAGGAGTCCGGCAGCCAGCAGCGCCGGTCCCGCAGCATGGCGGGAGTTGACGATCGCCAAGGCGAAGGCGGCGACGACCAGGGCCAGAAGGGCATCATTGTGCCCGTTGCCGGTCGCCTCCACCAGAGCGAGTGGCGAGAACATGACCAGCCGGAGACTGGTCAGGCGCATCGCTGCGGCGTCGCCGCGCCGCGGGTCGTTTCGGCACCAGTCACGAGCCGCCGCCGAAGCGATAAGGGCGGTCGCCACCACCGCAAGGCTCGCAAGGAGCTGGAACAGCCGCAGGCAGACAAGGACGTTGTCGCCGGCGATCGTCACAACGAGCGTCGCCAGCCAATTGAACAGCGGGCCATAGGTGCTCGGGCTGGAAAGCCAGGCGGGGTACTGGGAAATCATGAGGCGATAGGCATCGCCCTCCGGCAGCGCGCCGAGGGGCGACTCCGCCGGCAACCCATGAAGGCCGGCCAGGGCGCCGATGGCGCCATACGCGAGCGTGTCGTCGGACAGGAACGGCGGGGCGGCGAGCACGATGGCGTGAACCAGGATCGCGGCGATCAGGCTCCTTGCGAATGCGCCCGGCGCCGGCGCACCGGTCGCTGTTCGGGCGACGAGGCCAAGCCAGGCAGCGCCCATGGCGGCAAGGCCGGCGCCGTACAGCGCGGCAGCGGTCCAGCCCGTGGCATCCGGCGGCCAATTGACGCAGCGCACTTCGTGAATGGCGAAGGCGGAGCCGGAGGCCACATAGAGCAACGCACCAAGCGCCGACAACACGAAGTACGGTACCTCGCGGAGCGCCGGGCGCGAAAACCGGCCGGCGATCGATGCCGACTCGTTTTGCGGGAAACTCATGCTCCAAGCCCCGAAGCGGCCAGGACGATCGATCCCGCAACAAGGCCTGCCGCCAGGTCATCGGCCACAATGCCGAGACCGGCAGGGCGCAGCCTTTCAAGGGCGCCGATGGGCCAGGGCTTGAAAATGTCGAATAGGCGGAAAAGGACGACAGCGGCGACGACGCCCATCACGCCGGCGTCCCCGATCACCAGCAACGCAAGAAGCACGCCGACCACCTCGTCGACCACCACGATTTGCGGGTCCTCCTGGCCGGCTTCGCCTGCCAGAACGCCGGCGCAGACGACGGCCAGCACGGTGAGCATCGCAAGCGCCGCCAGGTGCGCCGGATCGGGCAGAAGCGACAGCACAAAATGCGCCGGCAGCGCCGCGATCGTGCCCACCGTTCCGGGTGCGACGGGCGACAGGCCCGCACCGAACCAGGTCGCAAGGACGAAGCAGGACGATTTCAGCCGGGCGGGCAAGATTGTCATGCGCGTGGCGTTTCCTGTCAGGGCGCTAGACCGTCGCGGCAAACGGCCTGTTCCGGTCCGACAGTCGGGTCGGCAACCCTGTCGATCTGGCAGTAAAGCCGGAAATTGCCCCGCGAGTCGACGCGTGCAAACCCGTCAAGCGGCACCTCAATGCGGTCCGTTTCCGGGGAGGGACCGCGAACGACTGCCCAGTCGAACTTGGCGATGTGGTCGGCAGCCGAGATTCCCTGTTCCTCGAGATTGGCGACGAGATCGTTGATGAACACGCGTCCATTGTCGCGTGGATTGTCGAACCGTTCCTCCCGGTAGCGGATCGGCTGCTGCGCCGGGTTGGCGAAAAGGCTCTGCACGATGATGCGGCGGGTGCGCACGGCATCTGCGCCGAAGTGATAAAGCCCGATGCGATCGTATTCGATCTGCGAGGAGCCGATGCCCGAATGCGTGGCGAACAAGGTGTGTCCGGACGGCACTCTTTCGATCACGGCTTGGAAGTCGGCACGTTCCGTGTCGGCATTTGCGATCGAATAGGCCTGCCAGCCGCTGAGCGACAGCGTTGCCGCGAGAATGACACCAAGTGCGAAACGCGTCACCGGGGCGGTGATCCCGTGGGCCGGAACGGCCG
>JAHJQZ010000030.1 GCA_018818925.1 Alphaproteobacteria bacterium | reverse complement strand
CGTTGTTCGGATCGAAGGGCCGGAGCGGCTCCTTCGTGCGGGTCAGGGTGTTGTAGAGTCTTATTTCGGTGTCGGTCATGACGCGGTCCCGGGCGCACTCGGTTGTTGGCCGGTGGCAGGCTTCGGATTACTGATCTGTCATGAGGACAAAGAAAACCGCGCCGCCACCGATGTGTCAGCGAATAATGAGGCAGCCGATAATGTTGATCGGGTGAGCGGTTTTCATGGGCCGGGACAATGCCGTCACCGGCGGGGCAAATCAAGCGCTTTGTTGAGCGGGCACAATCGGCCGCAGGATACCGGCGCAACAAACGAAAAACGGCGCCGCTCGGGCGCCGTTCGAAACCGGTTGCCGCTTGGTGCTAGTTGGCGCGGTACTGGGTGTGGCAATTGCCGCAGGCGGCGCCGAGATCCTTGAAGGCCAGGCCCCAGGCGGCCTCGTCGCCGCTCTCGGCCGCCGCGAGCAGATCGGCGGCAGCGGTGACGGCGGTGGTGTAGGCCTGCATGAAGCCGCCCTGGTCGGTCCAGATCGCGGGAAGCGCCTTGGTGTCGCCTTCCTGGCTGTCCTCGGGGAAGGCCATGCCGACCTCGGCGAAGCTGTCGACGATGGTTTGGGCGGCTGCGAGGCGGGCATCGCCTGTGGCGCCCCCGGCGCTGCGCATGGTGCCGCCGATCGTCGTCATCAGTTCCTGGCGCCTGGCGATGGCGTCGGCGCCGCTCAGCATGTCGCCCTGGGCGAGAACCGGGGCGGCCAGGGCCATGGCGACGAGTCCGGCAATGGACCAGGCAGTCATCTTGTTGAGGCTCATAGGTCTTCCTTTGCGTTGTACTCGCGCCCAGACGGCTCGCGCCCGAGGCAGGGATTGGTCAGGAACGGCGATTGTGCACGGCCCCATGGCCGAAGCTAGCGCACAGTGTGAGAACAATGTGTCCATCCCGCGGAAACAGACACTTCCGGCTCAATTCTTTGTGATTATTATGACAAATTCAGTTCGACCCGCTGGTCTATGGCGCCGAACAGCGAGCGGCCCCTGTCGTCGAACGCCTCGATGCGGACTCTGTCCCCGTGCTGCAGAAACGGCGTCACCGCCTTGCCCAGGGCAGCCTTCTCGGCGGTCCGGGCTTCGGCGATGCAGGCATAGCCGTCGGTCTTGCGGGGCCTGGCGCCATTCTCGGCGTGGCGGTTGGCGATTGTGCCGCTCCCGAGGATCGTGCCTGTGCCCAGTTGCCGGGTTCGCGCCGCCTCGACGATGAGGTCGGCGAAGGTGAAATCCATGTCGGCGCCGGCGTCGAGATCGCCGAAGACCTTGCCGTTCAGTTCGACACGAACCCGCACATGGGCGCGTTCGAAGCGCCAGGCGGCGCCGAGTTCGTCGGGCGTCACAACTACCGACGCGAAACTGGTGGCGGGTTTGGAGTGGAAGAAGCCGAAACCGTGGGTCAGGTCCTCGGCGACGAGCTTTCTGAACGAGATGTCGTTGCAAAGGGCGATGAGGCGCACCGAGCCGGCGGCGGCGGAGCGCGCGGCACCCATCGGCACCGGACCGAGAATGACGGCCAGTTCGGCCTCGAAATCGACGGCGAGCTCGGCGTCGGGAGCGCGGATCGGCGCATGGCCGGCGCAAAGACTGTCCGAGGCGCCCTGATACATGAGAGGCCGGTCGGTGGCGATCTGGCCGATGCCGGAGTTCCTGAGGTTGCGCACGCGCTCGAGATGGCCGAGATAGGCGGCGCCGTCGATCCATTGATAGGCGCGCGGCAGCGGCGCCAACGCCTTGGCCGGCACGAACGGTTCCCCCGCGACCCGGCCCTTTTCGAGCTGAAGGGCGAGCGCCCGCAATTGCGGTTCGGCACTCTCCCAGCTATCGAGAGCGGCCTGAAGCGTCGGGGCGATGCGGCCGGCCGACACGCAGGTGCCGAGATCGGCCGAGACCACGACAAGCCGCCCGTCGGGGCGGCCATTCTCCATGCTCGCAAGCTTCATCGCACCACTTCCCGATCGCAACGCCAGCCGAAAACCGGCGCTATGCGCCCGGTTAACGAATCCGTCATACTATACGCATGTTGTCGCACATTATGGCGCGGTATGCAGCCGTGCGCCGCGACCGGCGCCATCGGTTTTGCCAGGAGCACGCGTGAAGACCGGAGCCGTTTCTGCCGTCCTGATTTCGGCGCTGCTCGTTTTCTCCGCAGTGGAGACCGCGCATGCGCAGTCGGCCAGTTGCGCCCAGCTCGACGACACGCTGCGGACGCTGAGCGGCAATCGCGACTTTGCCAGCCTCAAGCAGAACCAGGACCAGGCACGCGAGCTTTCGACGCGCCTTCGCGACGCCGAGAGCGCCTTCGTTCGCGGCGGCTGCCAGGCTGTGCTCAATGCCGGCCAGAAGCTCTCGAGCGACTGCATGCGGGTGGCGCGTTTCATCGTCAAGGGCCGCGAGGACTACAACAAGCTGGCGGCGAGCATCGAGACCGGACAGGCAGTGGCGCAGCAGCGCGAGGTGGCGCTGCAGCAGATCGCCCGCTTCGGCTGCGGCACCGGATCGAGCGCCCGTTCGACGCAAACGACCCAGTCCAAGAGCCCTTTCGCGCAATTGTTCGAACAATTGTTCGGCGGCGGTAGCCAGCAGGTGATCGAAGATTTCGGTTACAATCCCAACGGTTCGACGCTGAGGACCGTCTGCGTCAGGAGCTGCGACGGCTATTACTGGCCGATCAGCTTTTCGACCGTGGCTGAATTCCTCGGCGACGACGCGGCCATGTGCGCCAACCAGTGCCCGGGCTCGGAGGTGGCGCTCTACTACTACCACAACCCGGGCGAAGACGCCGAGGACATGGTCAATCTCGACGGCGCCCCCTACGCGGCGTTGGAGAACGCCTTCCGCTATCGCCAGGAATACGATTCAAGCTGCACCTGCCAGGCGCCGATCAGCTATGGCACCATCGAGATCGGCGGCGGCGGCGGCACGCCGGGCCGGGCGACGGTGGCGTTCGCCGACCTGAGCTTCCCGCTGCCGATGCGCGACCCGCGGCGGCTGACGCAGATCGCGACCATTGCCGCCATACATGTGCCGCTGCCGCGCCCACGGCCGCCGCGGCCGGGCGAAGCCGGCGCGCCGGAGCCCGGCGCCACGGCTGTCGTCACCGCCGCATCCTCGTCCGAGATGCGGCTGATCAGGTTCGGCGACCGGGTCGTCCGGCTAGTCGGTCCAGACACGCCCTACGCCCGATCAGCGGCAGCAGGATCCTGAGTTCAGGCCCGTCGCCGCGTCCGGTCAGCGCCAGCCTGAGCGGGTGGAACAGCGCCCGCCCCTTGCGGCCCGACTTCTGCTTGAGCGCCTCGGTCCAGGTCCTCCAGGTGTCCTCGTCCCAGGGTTCCGCGGGCAGCAGCGCGGCCGCCTCGACGAGGAAGCCGGCATCCGAATCCTCGATGACCGGCTGGACCGGGCCGGTCACCAGCCGCGCCCAGTCGGCGATATCGGCAAAGCGGGTGAGGTTTTCGCGCAAGGCCTCCCACAGGGCTGGCTCGGAAAGACCGAGCGTTTCAAGACGCGGCGCCACGTCCTCGAACGCCATGGCATGCAGCATGCGGGCGTTGAGACCGTCGAGTTCGCTCTCGGAAAAGCGGGCGGCGCCGTGCGAGACGGCGGAAAATTCGAAGTCCTCCGATATGGCGGCAAGCGAGGGATAGGGCGCGACCGGCAGGGAGGTGCCGGTCAGCACCGCCTCGATGGCGACCGCCAGAGGCTCGTAGCCCTGCAAGCGGAAATCGGCGACCGAGGCCGACCCAAGGCGTTTCGACAACCCCTGGCCGTCTTCGTCGGTCAAGAGGTTGTGGTGGGCAAAGACCGGCGGTTCGGCGCCGAGCGCCTCGAACAGCTCGATCTGGGCCCCGGTATTGGAAACGTGGTCCTCGCCGCGAATGACATGGGTGATGCCGAGGTCGATGTCGTCGGCCACCGACGGCAGGGTGTAGAGATAGGATCCGTCTTCGCGCACCAGCACCGGATCGGACATCGAGGCGGTGTTGATGATCTGGGGACCGCGAATCAAGTCGGTGAACGCGACCGGACGACCGTCGAGCCTGAAGCGCCAATGGGCGCGGCGGCCTTCGGCCTCGAAATGGGCGCGGTCCTTGTCGGTGAGCTCGAGCGCGGCGCGGTCGTAGATCGGCGGCTTCTTTTGCGCCAGGGCGCGGCGCCGGCGGCGTTCCAGTTCGTCGGGGGTTTCGTAGCAGGGATAGAGCCTGCCCGCCGCGATCAGCCGGTCGCGGGCCGCGTCATGGGTGGCGCTGCGCTCGGACTGGCGGACAATGAGGTCGGGCTCGATGCCGAGCCAGCGCAGATCCTCCTCGATGCCGTCGGCGAAGGCACGGGTCGAGCGGGCGGCATCGGTGTCGTCGAAGCGAAGAATGAAAACGCCGCCCCGCTTCAGCGCGAACAGCCAGTTCATCAACGCCGGACGGATATTGCCGACATGGAGGCGCCCGGTCGGCGATGGCGCGAAGCGGACCCGTGTCATGACCCGGACCCGTCGCGATAGCCGTTGGTGATCGGGTATTTGCGCCCGAGGCCAAAGGCCTTGCGCGACACTTTTGGGCCGGGTGCAGCCTGCCGGCGCTTGTATTCGGCGATGTAGAACATCCTCTCGATGCGCTTGACGAGCTCGCGGTCATGGCCGCGCGCGACGATTTCGGCGATGCTAAGCTCTTCTTCGACCAGGGCGTCGAGCACGGCGTCGAGCACCGGATAGGGCGGCAGAGAATCCTGGTCGGTCTGGTTCTCGCGCAATTCGGCCGAGGGCGCCTTGTCGATGATCGCCTGCGGGATGATTTCGCCAGCCGGCCCGCGACAGTCGTCCGGCATATGCCTATTGCGCCAGGCGGCAAGGTGGTAGACCCGCATCTTGGTCAGGTCCTTGATCGGATTGAAACCGCCGTTCATGTCGCCATAGATGGTGGCGTAGCCGACCGCCATTTCCGACTTGTTGCCGGTGGTCAGAAGCATCGAGCCGAACTTGTTGGACATGGCCATGAGGATGGTGCCGCGCATGCGCGACTGCAGGTTTTCCTCGGTCAGGTCCTCGGGCAGGTTGCCGAACAGCGGGCGCAGTTCCGCAAGCGCCGCGTCGACGGGCGCGCCGATGGGCACGATGTCGTAGCGGACGCCGAGCCGGGCGGCGCAGTCCTTTGCGTCCTTAAGACTCGCCTCGGAGGTGTAGCGGTAGGGCAGCATCAGGCAGTGGACGTTTTCCGGCCCGAAGGCGTCGGTCGCCATGGCCGCGACGACGGCGGAATCGATGCCGCCGCTCAATCCCAGCACGACCTTTTCGAAGCGGTTCTTGCGGACATAGTCCCTCAATCCCAGCACGCAGGCGCGCCAGGGCGCCTCGTCGACCGAGACGAGGTCGACCATCGGCCCACTCGCGCAGACCCATGTCTTGCCCGCGCGCACCCAGTCGGTGACGATGAAATCGGGCTTGAAGCTTTCGCCCTCGAAAACGAGTTCGCCGCGTGCGTCCATGCCGAAGCTGGCGCCATCGTAAACCAGTTCGTCCTGGCCGCCGATCTGGTTGAGATAGACGATGGGCAGGCCGGTTTCGGCGATACGCTGCCTGAGGAGGTCGCGGCGCTGGTAGTGCTTGTTGCGCCAATAGGGCGAACCATTGGGGCACAAGAGGATTTCGGCGCCGCGCTCGGCCAGCGCGCCGGGCACGTCGGGTTGCCAGACGTCCTCGCAGATCGGCACGCCGATCCTGACGCCGTCGAACTCGAAGGGATCGGGCAGAGGCCCGGCGCGGAAATAGCGCTTTTCGAAGAAGATGTCGTCGTTGGGCAGGTCGCGCTTCATGCGGTAGTCGATAATGTCGCCGTCGCGGCACAGGAGCACGGCGCTGACCAGATCGCCCTCATCGATCCAGACGCTCGACAAGAAGACCGAGACGCCGAGTCCACTGGTGGCGCGCGCCAGCGTACGGGCCGCATCCATGGCGTCGGCGACGAAACGCGGTTTGAACAAGAGGTCGTCGGGGAAATAGCCGGTGAGGAACAGCTCGGAAAAAAGCAGGATGTCGGCACTTTCTGCCTCCGCCTGGCGGAGGGCGGCGAGCGCCAGGTCGAGATTGGCCGTGATGGCGCCGACGGTCGGATTGAGTTGCGCCAGGGCGATGCGAAGCCGGTCGGTCAAAAGAGCATCCGGGATAACCAAGTGGGACGGCCGAGACTTAGCCCTCCGCGCCGAACGGAGCAAGCTCGGCCGTGCAAGTCGGGTGCGCGGCAGACGCGAAGCGATGGTTTGCGGCGGCGGCGGCCAGCCATCGGGCAGGTCGGGACGTCTTTGCGAGGGCTAGAAGGCCACGCTCAGTTCCAGCACGGCGCCGAGGCGCCACATCGAGAACGGGTTGTCCGTCCAGATGACATTCTGGTTGGAAAAGGTCGGCGGGGTGTCGTAGACGCCGTCGGGCGGTGCGTCGGTATCCGTCTGGTTCGTGATCGAGGCGATCGAATGGATGGCGTTGTAGGTGCCCTGAAGATATTGCGCCCGGCCGCCGATCCTGACCGCGACATTGTCGACGGGCTTGAGGCCGAACATCAGGTCGGCCGCCGCGCCATAGCCCCAGCCTTCCAGCGTCGTCGCCGAGGACTGGATATGGGTGGCGCCGCCAGAGACATAGCTCGCCGTGCCCCATGAGCCGAGCGTGCCGGAGATATTGGCATAGGGGATGGCGGCGAGATCGAGCGACACGTCGGCCATGGACCCGAGATCGGCCTTAAGCGAGGCGCCGAGCCGCAGGGCGTGGATGTCGACGGCGTTCGGTTCGCTGTCATAGGGCACGGTCCAGTAGGTGCTGGCGGTCGACCAGGAGACGTCCGTCGCCGAGGTCGCCGTGGTGAACGAGGCCCGGCCGACATCGGGATTGTCGGCCAGATACTGGTAGCCGACAAAGCCGCCGACCCCGTAGCCCTCGTCCTCGCCACCGAGCCAGAACTGGCCGAGATCGAAAACCGTGTAGGCGATATTGCCGGAATTGAACGAGCCGGCGCCACCAGCATAGGTGCCATTGATGGCAATTCCGTAGCCGCCGGTGCCGCGCAGGAAGGTGTTGGTCGAATAGTCGTTTATGCGCAGATGGCCCTCAAGGATGTGCGAGGTGTCATCGATCGTCGCGGTAGCGCCATTGACCGAGTATTTATGCTGGCCGAGCGAATAGATGTATCTGAGGCCGGCCTCGAAGCCGATCGTGTCGTCGTATTGTGTGGTGTCGTTCCAGTCGTAGCCGCCGCGCAGCGCATCCTCATAGTCGGCGGCGAGCCCCCAATGCGGCAATGCGACAAGCGCCAGACACGAGGCCAGAATACTCAACCGAATGCGAACCATGACGCGACCTTTCCCAAAAACACGCGGGACATCTCGATCGGCATTTATGGTCTATTAGGGTTAATGTTCGCCTAAGCCAAGCTTTCCAAGCCGTTAAGAGCCGGCCCCACCGCTGTCAGTCCTGGCCGCCCTTCGCCTTGCCCCGGCCGGCGTCCTCGGCGATGCGGCTGGCGACGAGGAAGCTCAATTCGAGTGCCTGCGATGCGTTGAGACGCGGATCGCAGCGCGTGTCGTAGCGGTTCGACAGGTCGCTTTCGGTGACGGCCGAAACGCCGCCGGTGCATTCGGTCACGTCGGAGCCGGTCATCTCGACATGGATGCCGCCGGCATAGGTGCCCATGTCGCGATGAACGGCGAAGAAGTCCTCGACCTCACTCAGCACATATTCGAAAGGCCGGGTCTTGTAGCCGCTCCCTGTCTTGACCGTGTTGCCGTGCATCGGGTCGCAGCACCAGATGACCGGCTGTTCCTCGGCCTTGACCGCCTCGATGAGCCTTGGAAGGTGATCGCGCACCTTGCCGGCGCCGAAGCGGGTGATGAGCGTCAGCCGGCCCGGCTCGCGCCCGGGATTGAGCTTGTCGAGCAAGCGCTTGAGGTCGTCGGTCCGAAGGCTCGGGCCGCATTTGAAGCCGATGGGGTTCTTGACCCCGGAGAAGTATTCGACATGGGCGCCATCGGGCTGGCGGGTGCGGTCGCCGATCCACAGCATGTGGCCGGAGGTGGCATACCAGTCGTTGGTGATCGAATCCCTGCGGGTCAGTGCCTCCTCGTAGCCGAGCAAAAGCGCCTCGTGGCTGGTGAAGAACCTGGTCTCCCTGAGTTGCGGCGTGTTTTCCGGCGTCAGGCCGAGGGCGCGCATGAAGGTGATGGCGTCGTCGATCTTCTTGGCCAGGTCCTCATAGGCCGGATAGGCGTGCGAGGTCTTGAGGAATTCGATGGTCCATTCGTGGACGCGGGCGAGATTGGCGAAACCGCCGGTCGCGAAGGCGCGCAAGAGGTTGAGCGTCGCCGCCGATTGGCGATAGGCGTCGAGCATGCGGTCGGGATTGGGCTGGCGCGCCTCGGGGGTGAAGGCGATATCGTTGATGATGTCGCCGCGATAGGAGGGCAGTTCGACCCCCTCCACCATCTCGGTATCGGCCGAGCGCGGCTTGGCGAACTGTCCGGCGACGCGGCCGACCTTGACGACCTGCTTGGTCGAGCCATGGGTCAGAACGATCGCCATCTGCAAAAAGACGCGGAAGAAGTCGCGGATATGGTCGGCGCCGTGCTCGGCAAAGCTTTCGGCGCAGTCGCCGCCCTGCAGGAGGAACGCCTCGCCGCGCACGACATCGGCGAGACGCGCCGTGAGATCGCGCGCCTCGCCGGCAAAGACCAGCGGCGGAAAGGTGGCTAGCTGCCCCTCGGCGCGGCCGAGCGCTTCGGGGTCGGGATAGGTCGGTACCTGGGAAACCGGCTTGTCGCGCCAGGATTTGGGGGTCCACGTCTCGGTCATGGTTTTTGTCGCTTCTGCCGGCGGAACCACCTCCGCCCTCGGCGGGCGGTCTATCAAGACCTCGATTGCATGCCAAGCCGCAAGTTATACCAACGGCGAGACGATCTGACTCATTGGGATTTTGGTATGGTGTGATTCTGTGAGGCGAGAGGAGATTCGCCCATGGGATCAGCAGTGAGGTTGCGAACGGATTATTTGCCGACGGAT
>JAHJQZ010000029.1 GCA_018818925.1 Alphaproteobacteria bacterium | reverse complement strand
GACTCAGGCTCCCCCACGGGCTTGTCGGCCCAAGGGAACATCGGTCTTCCGCCCGTTGCCGCACCCCCAACTCTAGCAGATGCGGATGCGGTCAAGTTACAAGGGAAGCGGAGGCGCTGCTTCCGTCAATAGATGACAGGCTCTAATTCAGGCCAAGCATGCGCCTCGGAACGCCGTTCCTGATCCAGAACTGCTGGACCAGGGCGCCGGCGATGTGCACGACAACGAGCGCCACAAGCAAGAATTCGCAGAGGTGGTGGACCCTGATGGCGGGCACCGAGCCGAAAAACCAGGCCACGGCGCCGCTTGCCGGCATGGCGAAGAGGGTGACGTAGAACAGCGCATCCATGACGCGCACGAAGCGCCGGAGATTGGTGGACGTGGCCTTGGGAAGCGGCGGCAAGCCGTTGCGCCAGACAAGAACCAGCCGCCACAGCGCCACCATGAGGATCATGATGCCAACCACGACATGCAGATCGGACACCGCCTGGTTGGCGATGGCACCGCTCATGCGGGCATCCCAGAGCGCCACGATGCGGTCACTTAAAACGTATTCGAACACGATCATCACAACGACCAGCCAGTGCAGGCCGATCTGGGTGCGCGAGTAGTGACGGGGGTCCGACATGTGCGTTGCTCCGCGTGCGTTTCGAAAAAAAGGCGCGCTGGACCGAGCACGCAAACAATATGCGTGCCGCAACATCGGTTGCGGAAAACGGGGCGGATCAGTCCGGGCCGTCCGTGCATGCGCACGGGATGGACCAACGCTGCCCAGCAATTGGGAAGACGGTGCCGCACCGGCAAGTGCGACACAATCGCCGCCTGGTCAGGCGCGGCCGAGCATGCGCATCAGCACGTTGGACTTGAAAACGAAGTGCTGGGCGAGGGCGCCGGCGATATGCAGGGCGACGAGCAGCAGGATGAGGTTCTTGATGATGCCATGGGCTTCTATGGCCCCACCGACGCCGAAGAACCAGCCGACGGCGCCGCTCAGCGGCATGGCAATCACCGACAGGTACAAAAGCCCCTGCACCGACTGCGACAGGATGCGGGCCAGGGCCGGATCGCCGGCCGGCAAGGCGGGAGCGCCTTGCGAAAATCGCAACCAGACGCGCCAGGCCATCAGCGCGAAGATGACGATGCCCATGGCGGCGTGGATATCGGGCGAGGGCGCATTGGCGATTTCGCCTTCCATGCGGGCCTCCCACAGCTCCGCGATGGCGTCGTGGACGAAGAACTGGAACAGAACCGCCAGCACGATCAGCCAGTGCAGGACGATCTGGGTCTTGGAATAGGACTTGGGATTGGGCATGGCGCGTCGATCTCCTCGGCAGCCGGGCTGTGTTACTGATATAGATCACCAGACAGGCTGGACGTCAATCGACATCGCGTCCCGGTGATCGCACAGCCTGGACGGCGCGGTCGCGGCGGCGGGCGAGGCCGAAATGGATGAGGCCGCCAGTGGCGTGTGCCAGGGCCACCAGGCCGATCAGGGCGGGAAAGCCGCCAGACGAGCCGAGGGCGAAAAGCACCGGCGTGCCGAGCGTATTGCCCATATTGCCGGTCTGGGCCAGGGCGCCATTGGCAAGGGCCTGGTCGGCGGGCCGGGCGTTGAGTTCGGGAATGGCGGCAAAACTGGCGCCCTGCATCAGGCCGAGCGCGACGAACAGGGCGATGCACAGGGCCGGATCGCCGGGAAAGGCGATGAGCAGCACCGACAGCACCGCGCCGAGGCCGAAGCCGGCAATGGAAACCGTAACGGCGCGGAAGCGCCTCAGGAGCGTTGCGCCCGAAACCAGCGAAGCGGCGATGCTGGCGAGCGGCAGCATGCCGGTGACAAGGGTCCGCCATTCGGGGGCGATGTGTTCGGGCAGGAGCGTCAGGAGAGAGACATAGGTCAGCGCATAAAAGCCGAATCCGGCGGCCGGGGCGGCGAGGGTCGGCGAGGTGTAGACCTCGACATGTCGCCTCAGCACAGTGGCGAGCGACAGCTTTCCGGCCGTGGTGGCGACGGCTTCACGCGGCAGGGCGACCGCCAGCAGCAGCGCGACGAGCGCCAAAAGGCCGGCATGGAGCTGGAACAGGGCGCCCGGCCCCCATTGCGCCGCAAGCGGCAGGCCGACCCAGGCGGCGAGCGCGAAGGCCGTGCCGAAATAGGTGCTCCACACGGTCATGACGACAGGATGATGGCGCTTCGCGCTGATGACGGTGATCAGGGTCGGGGCGGCGACGACGATGGCGAGATGAGCGGCGCCCTCGATAGCACGGCTCAGGAGCATCAAGGGGAGCGGCGGCAGGGTGGACTGATAGAGCGAGATCAGGGCGCCGGCGGCGAGGGCGGCGAGCAGCAGCCGGCGAAAGCCGAGCCGTGCCACCACCAGCCCGGCGACGAGCCCGAAGACGATGCCGACAAGGCTCAAAAGCGAGACGAGGAAGCCGATCTCGACGCCGGCGCCGGGATAGACGGCGCGCAGGGTCTCGAAGATGACGCTGACCTTGGCGAACTGGGCCGCGGCGCACAGGCCCGCGACGTAAAGCAGGCCGACGCGGAGAAACGGCGTGCCGGGCGCGGCGTCCGGCTCCACTCAGCCGGCCGCCTGGCTCGGCACGTCCTCGGCGACCGCTGGCAGGCCCTTTTTGGCGCGCACCATGTTGATGAAGCGGGTGAACAGGTAATGGGCATCGTGCGGGCCGGGGCTCGCCTCGGGATGGTATTGCACCGAAAAAACCCGCTTGCCGGCGAGCATCAGCCCGCAATTGGAGCCGTCGAACAGCGATTTGTGCGTTTCGACGACCGTGTCGGGCAGGCTTGCGGCATCGACGGCGAAGCCGTGATTCATCGAGGTGATCTCGACCTTGCCGGTGGTCAGGTCCTTGACCGGATGGTTGGCGCCGTGATGGCCCTGATGCATCTTCATGGTCCTGCCGCCGAGGGCGAGGCCCAAAAGCTGGTGGCCGAGGCAGATGCCGAACAGCGGCAGACCGGTTTCGATCAGCTTTTTGATCGTGGGCACGGCATAGGCGCCGGTCGCGGCCGGGTCGCCGGGACCGTTGCTGAGGAAGACGCCGTCGGGATGGTGTTTGAGGATATCCTCGGCGCTGGCGGTGGCCGAAACGACGGTGACGCGGGCACCCTGGTCGACCAGGCGCCTGAGGATGTTGCGCTTGGCGCCATAATCGACGGCGACGATATGGAATTGCGGCTCTTCGATTGTTGAATAGCCCTTGTCCCACTCCCAGCTCTTTTCGTCCCAGGTGTAGGTCTGGGCGGTTGACACTCCCTTGGCGAGATCGAGCCCTTCGAGGCCGGGAAAGGCGTCGAGTTCGGCCTTCATCGAGGCTTCGTCGAAATGGCCGTCGGGGGCGTGGGCGATCACGCCGTTGGGCATGCCGTTCTCGCGGATACGGGCCGTCAGGGCACGGGTGTCGATGCCGGCGATGCCGACGATGTTGCGGGCCTTGAGCCAGGAATCGAGCCGGTTGGCGGCGCGATAGTTCGACGGATTGGTGATGTCAGCCTTGAGCACGACGCCGCGCACGCCGGAAAGAGCGGCCATGTTGACGGTCTCGATATCCTCGTCGTTCGTGCCGACATTGCCGATATGGGGGAAGGTGAAGGTGATGATCTGGCCGGCATAGGACGGGTCGGTCAGGATTTCCTGATAGCCGGTCATGGCGGTGTTGAAGCAGACCTCGCCGGCCGTGTGGCCGACGGCACCGAGACCCTGGCCGGCAAGGCGCGTGCCGTCGGCAAGGATCAGCATTGCGGTTTGTTGTGCGGTCTGCCAGCCGGCCATGTTCGTCTCCAGGACTTTGCGGCGCGCAGGCGGGCACGGCGGACGGGCTGTCGCTGCGACGATGTCGATTGGAGACCTGACATAGAAGGCCGGCGCGGCCAAGGCAAGGGGCGGCAAGCGCGAAGACCGGTGCGGCGCAGCCGTGCCCCCGACATCAAAGGGTGGAACGGCAGCGCCAGAAGGGTCTATGTTGCGCCGGATTTTACCGCCCCCGCGGAGGCCGACATGCGCGATGCGATCAATGCCGCTCTCAAGGACGCCATCAAGACACGCGATTCGCGCCGCACCACGACGCTGAGGCTGATCAACGCCGCCATCAAGGACCGCGACATCGCCGCCCGCAGCGAAGGGCGCGATGCGATCGACGACGCCGAGGTCATGGCGCTCCTGCACAAGATGGTCAAGCAGCGCGAGGAAAGCGTTGCAATCTACGACAGGGCCGGCCGCACCGACCTGGCCGAACAGGAGCGCGGCGAAATCGAGGTCATCCGCGATTTCCTGCCCAGGCCCCTGAGCGACGAGGACATCGCCAACGCCGTTTCCGACGCCATCGCCAAGACAGGCGCCGCCGGACTCAGGGACATGGGCAAGGTGATCGACGCGCTCAAGGCGCGCTATCCCGGCCGCATCGATTTTTCCAAGGCCTCACGGATCGTCAAGCAGAAGCTCGGCGCCTGATCTGGGACCATTCGGAGGGAGAACGGACGCGATGAAATGGACGATCAGATGGGTGCCGGCGCTGGTTCTCGCCGGTCTTTTGTCAGGCACGGCGTTGGCGGACGGGATCGCGCCGGCCGACCGCCAGGTGTGGACACGCTATGTCAACGAACGGTTCGGGGTTTTTGCCGAGGTGCCCGCGCTCGGCTTTGCGGCGGAACCCCCGCCGGAAAACGGCGACGGGCAGGCCTGGACCGCCCCGCCCGATGTCGAGATCGCGGTCTACGGGAACTACTGGACGGTGATGACCGACAGTTTTGCCGCGTATCGCGACATGCAGCGCGGCTATCTCACCGATGACGGCGCGACGATCACCTACGAACCCGAACGGACCAACTGGTTCGTGTTTTCCGGCTATCTCGCCGATGGGCGCATCTTCTACGACAAGACGGTGATCATGCCCGGCTGCGACGTCTCGGCCAATGTGCACATGGTCTACCCGAGAGACCAACGCACGCCGATGGACGCGATCACGACGCGGGTAGCCGGCTCGCTGGCGCTCGACGCCGGGGCGTGCGGATAGCGGTCGCGAACCGGTCGCGGCGACGTGAGCCGGCTTGATTTCGCCGCGTCCGGGGCCGCCTGCTAGCGTGCGGGCGAAACGGAGGGCGACATGGACCGACGCGGGGCACTTGCATTTCTGACACTGGTGGCCTTGGCTGCCGGCCTCGCGCCGGCCGAGGCGGCGGAGCCGGAGATCTACGTCAACTCCGCCACCGGCGAGGCGATCAATGGCTACGACCCGGTCGCCTATTTCACCGAGGGCAGGCCCGTTGCGGGCGCGGCCGGATTCAGTCTCGAATACAAAGGCGCGCCATTCTTGTTCGCCTCGGCCGAAAACCGCGACCTGTTCGCCGCCGATCCGGAGATATACGCGCCGCACTATGGCGGCTATTGCGCCTATGCCATGTCCAAGGGCGCCTTCGCGACCACGGTGCCCGAGGCGTGGACGATCCACGCGGGCAAGCTCTATCTCAATTATTCGACCGGTGTCCGCCAGCTCTGGCAAAAGGACATTCCCGGCCATGTCGATCAGGCCGACATCAACTGGGCGGGGTTCTTTCCGTGATTCGGTGAGGGGCGCCCGCAGGCGCCCCGTCACGCCGGTCAGAATGCCCGCGCCGGCTTGAACATGCCGAGCGCTTTTGCCTTGGCGACATTGTAGACGGCAAGGCTGACGGCGATGATCGTGAACGAAGCGACGAGCGTGACCAGGAACTTGGCGTGGGGATCGACCGTCCAGCCGAGCAGCCAGAAGCCGAGAATGACGATCACCGTCTGGTGCAGCACGTAGAACTGCAGCACATACCGGTTGGCGAAGGCGATGACGGCGTTTCTCGCCGTCAGGTGCTTGGCGGCGAAGCCGAACATCGCGGCGATGCCGCCCCAGGCGATGGCGACGCGCACGAGCGCCTCGGTGGTGCGGTCGACGCCGGAGAACATGCCGGTGACATAGGCGACAAGCATGAGGACGCCGGCGGCGCCGATTGCCGCCGTGATCCAACGCGTCGCGACAAAGCCGTGCTGGAACGCCGGCGAACGGCCGATGGTATGGCCGACAAGGAACAGGACCAGGTAGGTCAACGGGCTCCAGCCGCCGAAATCGCGCATGCCGATGCCGTCGGGGTCCTGACTGACAAACAGTTCGACGGCCACGATGACCGCGCCGGCAAGCGCCACCAGCGCCCAGCCGGGGACCGGCCCGGTGCGCATCTGACGCCGGAAAATCAAGAAGACCGGCAAAAGCAGGAAGGAGAACACCAGCAGCATCTCAAGATACCACAGGTGCAGGCCCATCCAGGCGAAATTGCCGCCAAAGGCATAGAGCCCGTCGAAGTAGGACGGGAACCACTCGAAAAAGTTCCGTGTCACCCCGGATTGCGTCACGCGCTCGATATAGACCTGCGGCGGCACAAGGATCAGCGTGCCGAGCACAAAGGGGACGCCGAGGCGGGTCAGGCGCGACCAGGCGAATGTGCCGGCGCTCGTCCGCGCCAACGCCGTGTAGGTGACCCAGCCCGAAATCAGGAAGAACAGCGGCATCAGCCACTGGCTGAGCAGCGCCGTCTGGAGGTCGAAATACTCGGCCCGGACGAGGCTCTTGACATGCCAGCCCTCGGAATCGAAGGCGCGGCCGCAATGAAAGACGAAAACGCCGGCCATGGCGAGAACACGCAAGGCGTCGAGATGATAAAGCCGCTGCGGCGGCGCGATGGTGGATTCGGTACCCATTTGCCGGATGCCCCAATGATGATGGTGAACGCCGGGTACATGCGCGCGGCGGTGCCGATCGAAAAGGCGCCGTGCCGGTTTGCCGCAGGCAGGGGCGCCTACAGCTCCAACTGGCCCTGATCCCTATCCCGTTTTTCTTCCCTGGCGCGCTTGAAGTTGTCGCCGCGCATCATCGGCAGCTTGAGGGCGCGGTCGCGCAACTGCATGGCCTCTTCGATCGTGACGATCTGCAGACGTGGCACCGGCGCGAAATCGGCCATCTCGAACTGACCGGCGGCGGCGGCTTCGGCGATCATCGGCTTGGTTGGCTCGGTCAGCGTCAAGAAAATGCCGATGGCCGCGTTCTCACGCTTTACCACGCTGTCGAGTTCGCGGATCATCGATACCCCGACATTGTAGCCGGCCTTGACCGAAACGACGGCGCGGTCGGTCTTGCCGAAATAGATATTGCCGTCGATGCCCCGGTCGGCGCCCTTTTTGGAGAGGTTGCCGGGCTGGGCGTTGATCAGGCTCAGCGCCCATTTCTCGAACTCGAAATAATAGTTCTTGTCGGCGCGGCCGCGATTGGCCAAGTCGCGGGCGCCGGCGATATCCTGCGGCACGCCATGGGTGACGAATTGCACCTTCGGGAAGGCGTCGCGCAACCGCTTTTCAATGAGGCCGATGGCCAAATGGGTGACGTCGATGCCGATCCATTGCCGGTCGAGCTTTTCGGCGGCGTGAACGGTCGTGCCGCAACCGCAGAACGGGTCGAGAACGATATCGCCGGGACTAGAAGACGACGTTAGGATACGCTCAAGCAGCCCAACTGGCTTTTGGGTTGGGTACCCTAGTTTCTCCTCTTCGTTTGAAAGCCATTTCACATCTTCGTCAATTGCTGCGGCACTATTGTATAGCGTTCCTTGAGTTCCAGGCTGAAAGGCCCAAACATCTTGATAGGGCACACCTTCAGTTGGATATTGTTTATACTTTGGCCGCCCAGAACTAGATAGGACAATTAAGTCTTTTTCTAGTAGGGCATCGAGTTGGCCAATTATGCCTGACTCGCGCTCTTTTCTGGATAAGTATTGCTTTATGCTATCAGGAATGGCCCAGTGACGGTTTCTGGGAGTAGGATCATAACCATTCCAGACCGCACCGCTTTCTCCAGCTCGACGCTCCGGACCCATGATTTCGTTCAGCCGATAGCGCCCCCTGCTGTCATTGAATCGGAACTCGCCATCGATATAGACCAAATTATGCGGACTGGTTTTTGGCTGAAAGAACGCTTTTTCCGATTTCGCATAGAATAAAATGGTGTCATGAATCGGACCATATTGCTTGCTGATCTTGTTATGAGACCCAGATCGTCTCCAGATTATTTCGCTTCGATAGTTGACGGGTCCAAACACCGCATCCAGCAATATCTTGAGATAATGGCTCGCCGTTGGATCGCAGTGCAGATAAAGGCTGCCGGTCGGCTTGAGCACGCGGTGCAATTCCAGAAGCCGCACCGCCATCATCGCGAGATAGGCCATCATGTCGTTCTCGCCGAGGAACGAGCGCATGGCCCGGAGCATTTCGGCGGCGGCGCCATTGCCCGAGCGCATGACCTCGCCATAGGCCTCTTCGGCAGAGTCGGTCCAATGCCAGGTGTCGTCGAACGCCTCGATCTGGGCGGCGCTGTCGCTGCCCTGCGGACCCTTGAAGAGTACGTTGTAGCTGGCGTTCGAGTTGAACGGCGGATCGAGATAGATCAGATCGACCGAGTCCGACGCGATGCTCTGGCGCAGAACCTCGAGATTGTCCCCGTAATAGAGGTGATTGGTCATTTCGCGTCCCTCCGCCGGGAACATAATAAGAACAAAATACCGCGTTTGTCGATTCGCATCATGTCGGCTGGCGCGGGAAATGGCAAAGGCGGGCTCGGTTGCTGCAAAGGCCGCCAGCCGACAGCACCTCATCAACCTTGCGCGCCGAAAAAGAGTTCTATCGCGCCGCCGACGCGGCGCTGCTGGATTCCCGATCAGGTCGGGAATGACGAGGCGCTTGTGGAGGGGGCAGTCACAAAAGCCCTGCTAAGGGTGGGCGATATCCTCATACAAATCTCGCCAGTCAGGATTGTCTTCCTCGATGAGCCTCAGCTTCCACGCCCGGTTCCATTTCTTGATTTGTTTTTCGCGTGCGATGGCGGTTTCGGCCGTGCCGTGGAGTTCGTACCAGACCAGGTCGGTCACGTCGTGATCGTGGGTAAATCCGTCGACAACGTGGTTCTTGTGCTGCCAGATGCGCTGAACCAAGTTGCTGGTCACGCCCACATACAATGTGCCGTTGCGCCGCGAGGCGAGAATGTAGACGGCAAACTGTTTTTCAGTACCCATCCACAAACACTACGTCATTCCCGCGCAGGCGAGAATCCAGCGGCGAGGCGTCTGCCGAGCGTATAAGTCCTTTTGCGCGCAGGACCGCGCACGGCTGCATCCCCGATCGGGCCCACTGCTGTCCGGTTTAGATTTCTGGACAAGGTGCATGACATTGATTCTACTGTGTTTTGAACGTTTCGCGGCGTTTGGGACACGAGCAGGAGATCAATGTCATGCGGCACCACAATAGCGTTTTTCATGTCCTCCAG
>JAHJQZ010000001.1 GCA_018818925.1 Alphaproteobacteria bacterium | reverse complement strand
ACCGTCTTCGACACCTACGACGCCATCATCGACGCGTCGTGTCAGGCTTGGAACAACCTTATCGATCAACCCGAAACCATCAGGTCCATCGGCATGCGAAAATGGGCCCACGTCGGTCAACTCATGTAGCCGTTGGTATTAGTCAAAAGGCACGCTACCCTATTGCGAGCCTTGGAAACATCGCATCAGTTGTCAAGTCTGTGAATCCTGCCAATTGTGTCTTTGTCTTCGGAGATAAAAATGTCGAGAAAAGGCCAAAACAAACTTGAAGATCGGGATCAAAAATTATACGCGATGACAATGGAGGAAATAAAAAGAAGAAATTCAGCGATTTATGATGCCCTAAACGGCTTTTCTCCTTCTCAACCAAAGATTATATTAGCAGAGTTTTGCTGCTTGCAGCTTCGCTATATTTGTGAACTGATAGCTGTTGGGTGCTTAGTTGCCCACGGTGAACTGCGAGGAAATTCGAGGCAACTTCTCAGAAAGTGGCACGCCGGCGAAATAATACGGCACCTTGAAAAGGTGCACCCGGACTTCTATCCACTGCCAACGAAGCAAATTCTGGGAGGCGACGGCAAAGTCAACCGCCTCGAGCCAATCAATGAGCCCTACTTGTCCAAAATTGACCTAATTCAAGAATACGGTTGGCTTGGCAATCAACTTCACATAGGCAATTTTAAAAAATTCGTTTCTAGAAGCAATAGAGATGTGGAATTTTCGAAAATCGATCAGCTTGCCACTAAAATTCGGAATTTGCTTAATCATCATTGCATCCAGTTAATCGATTCCGACTTTCAGATTTGGACAATAATGCAAGCCAATTCTGATGGCAGGGTTCATGTATATCTGATGGAGAAAGCGCAAAACCCCACTTAACATTGAGGAGATGCGTCTTCATTAAATAGTCTCTCTACTGCTTCACGCCGCCCCTATAGACGTAGCTCGGGACCTTGAAGGTCACCAGTTCCTCGGCCGCCGTCGGGTGAACAGCGATCGCGCGGTCGAAATCGGCCTTGGTCGCGCCCATGGCCATCGGGATGGCGACGAGTTGGATCATTTCCGCCGCGCCCTGCCCGAGGATATGCACCCCGACGACCTTGCCGGCGTCCTTTTCGGTGATGAGCTTCAGCATTATCCTGTCGGGCTTGTCGCCGAGCGTGTTGGTCAGCGGTCGGAAGCGTGTGACCCAGACGTCGATGTCGCCGATTTTCGCTGCCGCCTCCTCCTCGCCCATGCCGACGGTGCCGATCTCGGGTTCCGAGAAAACGGCGGTCGGAACGAGGGAATGGTCGACGGCGGTCGGGTTGGCGTTGAACACGGTCTCGGCGAAGGCGGCGCCCTCGCGGATGGCGACCGGCGTCAGCTCGGCGCGGCCGGTGACGTCGCCGACGGCGTAGATCGAGGGCACCGAGGTCCGCGAGAAGGCGTCGACCTTGACGACGCCGTCCGCTTCCATGTCGACGCCCGCTGCTTCGAGGCCCATATTGCGGGTGTTGGGCTTGCGGCCGGTGGCGAACATGACGGCGCCGAAATTCTCGGCATCGCCGGAATGGAAAGTCGCCCGGACACCGCGCTCGGCGCGGTCGAGCCGGTCGATGGTTGTTTCGAAGCGGAAGATAATTCCGCGCCGCGCCATGGCCTCGTGCAGGTCCTTCCTGAGGTCTGGATCGAAGCCGCGCAGCACGTTGTCGCGGCGATAGACCAGCGTGGTCCGAACGCCCAGTCCGGCGAAGATGCCGGCGAACTCGACGGCGACATAGCCGGCGCCCTCGATCAGGATCGAGGCCGGCAGCACCTTGAGGTCGAAGGCCTCGTTTGAGGTGATGCCGAGCAGGGCGCCCGGAATGTCCGGCCGGAAGGGCGTGCCACCGGTGGCGACGAGGATGAACCTGGTCTCAATATCGCGCCCCTGTTTGATCAGGCGCACCGCATTGGGCCCGGCTACCTCGGCCCGGTCGTCCAGGACCTCGACGCCGGAATTGTTCAGAAGGTTGCGGTAAACGCTTTCGAGCCGGGCGATCTCCTTGTCCTTGTTGTCCCTCAGCGTGTCCCAGTCGAATTTGGAACTGACCGTCCAGCCATAGGCCGGCGCCACTTCGAACAGCTCGGGAAAGCGGGACGCATGGACAAAATGCTTCTTGGGCACGCAGCCGCGAATGACGCAGGTGCCGCCATAGCGATATTCCTCGACCACGGCCACCCTGGCGCCGTAGGAGGCGGCCATGCGCGCGGCCCTGACGCCGCCCGAGCCACCGCCGATCACCACGAGATCGTACATATTCGAACCTCTCGATATTTCGCCATCCGGTTCGCACAATTGCAGGCCGGGCACAAGCCGGGGGGCGCGCGCATGCGGGCAATCGGCCGCGGGGCACCTGCGCTGCTATGGCGCTTGCCGGTTTTAAAGGCCCATGAGAAAAGCCCGGCATGGCCGAACCCATACCGCAACACTCCACAAAGCACTCAAGGCTCGACGACGCCCAGGGTCTCGCTTTCGGCAGCTTCATGGCCGCAATCGGAATGACCATCCTCACCCATCTCGGCTTCGTCACCGGTCAGACGGCCGGACTTGCCGTGCTGATCGCCTATGCCACCGGCTGGCAGTTCGGCTGGGTGTTCTTTGCCGTCAACCTGCCGTTCTACTGGTTCGGCTACAAGCGGCTCGGGCTGGCCTTCACGCTCAAAAGCTTCGTCGCGGTGGGGGCGCTGTCGGGGCTGATGCTGTTCATGCCCGACTGGGTGCGTTTTGAAAGCCTCAATCCCATTGCTGGCGCCGTCATGTTCGGCCTGATCACCGGTGCGGCCCTTTTGGCGCTGTTCCGGCACGGCGCCAGTCTCGGCGGCGTTGGCATCCTGGCGCTCTACCTGCAGGATCGGACCGGCTTTCGCGCCGGCTACACGCAGCTCATCTTCGATATCGTGCTGTTTGCGGTAGCCCTGACGCTACGCGATCCGCAGACCGTGGCCATGTCGGCGCTCGGGGCGGTGGTTCTGAACCTCGTCATCGCCATCAATCACCGGCGCGACCGCTACGTCGCGGGATGAGACGAAGGCACCAGCCGGCAGACGGGACGCTCTAGAGATCAGCGCCCTGCGCAATAAGGTCGGCGCGCACGCGGGCATACATTTCCTTGCGCATGTTGTCCTCGTAGAGCCTGAACAAGTTGACGACATTGTTGGAGATCTGCGACTGCAGGCCCGACAGCTTCTGCCCGGTCGGAGATGAGTAGAACGCATTCATCTCCTTGAATTCCTCCATCGAAAAGTGGAGGGCATAGACGCGGGCGAACTGGTTGAGAACCTCGTCCTTCTGTGTGGCGAAATAGCCGATCGCGTCGCCAATGGCCTTGTTCGACTTTTCTTCAAGGCTCGGGTCGACTCTGAGGATGGCGTCGGAAACGTCGATGCCGGCCTGGATGAGCGATTGTTCGAAGGTCGAGATCTTGTAGGTCAGATCGACATATTGGCGGGCAAGGGCGACATGTTCGGGCGAAAGCTCCTGCGCCCGCGCCGACGGCGAAAGCGCGGCGGCAAACAGCAGGGCGCACAGGAGCGCGGCGATCCGGGCGGCGGCCGGACGGACGAAAGCGGACATGGCGGGATATCCTCCAAGTTGGAAACGACGATCAGGCACCAAGCTGTGTGACCGTGCCGTTGTCGGCGAGATAGGCCACCTTGCACATACCCAGAAACAGCCCGTGCTGAACGACGCCGGGAATGTCGAGCAAGGCGCGCGACAGCGCTTCTGGCGCGGAAATAAGGCCAAAAGACGCATCGAGAATGAAATGGCCACCATCGGTGAGGAACGGGTGTCCATCGGCGCTCTCGCGAAGGACGATGCTACCCCGGCAGCCGGATTGCCGGGCGACGTTTTGAACCGCGCGCGTCGTGGTTCCGGCCGCGAAGGGATTGATCTCGATGGGCAGCGGGAAGCGCCCGAGATGGTCGACCTTCTTTGTGCCGTCGGCGATCACGACCATGCGGTCGGTAGCCGCCGCGACGATCTTTTCGCGCAACAGGGCGCCACCGCCGCCCTTGATGAGGTTGAGCGCCGGGTCGACCTCGTCGGCGCCGTCGACGGTCAGGTCGAGCCGTCCCACTTCGTCGAGTTCCGCCAGCGGGATGCCGAGGGCACGGGCCTGCCGCTCGGTCGCAACAGAGGTGGGCACGCAGACACACGCGAGCCCTTCCCGCACCAATCCGCCGACGAGATCGACGAAATGGCAGGCCGTCGAGCCGGTGCCGAGACCGATTTTCATGCCCTGCCGGACCTCCACCAGGGCAGCTTTGGCCGCCAGCCTTTTGTCATTTTCGTGCATTCAGCTTCTGCTCCGTCCTCCGGCTGCCCGATGGCCCATCGGCGTGTTCACGGCACTGTGAAGCGCAATCGACGGAGGTTTGCAACACGTTAATCAATATGGTTCACAAAGTGTGTACGGGGGCGAGACGGGCATCTTTTCAAATGCCAACTTTCCGATTAAAGACCCAGATGGTGCGGCTTGGCGTAGGAAGATTCGCGGCCATGACTGCTGGGCAAACTGAGGTATGAAGGCAATGAAGCGGATAATTGCATTACTTGTCGCTGCGCTGGCGAGTGTCTCTTTGGTGACACCGACCTCTGCGGCGCTTGTTTATGTGCCGGAGCTCGACCGGTTTGTCGAAGGTGGTTATGCCAGCATTCAGCCGGGCACGGCGAAGCGCGGCAGCACCATCCGTCGTACGACCGTCGACTACGAGACCAAACTCAAGCCCGGCACGATCGTCGTCGAGACGTCGGAGCGCCGGCTCTATCTGGTCCTCGACGACGGCAAGGCGATCAAATACGGCATCGGTGTCGGCCGCGACGGCTTCCGCTGGTCGGGCACGCATTCCATTACCCGCAAGGCTGAATGGCCGGCATGGACGCCGCCGCCGCAAATGCGCAAGCGCGTTCCCGGCCTGCCGGCCTATATGGAAGGCGGCCCCGACAATCCGCTCGGCGCCCGCGCCCTCTATATCGGCTCGACGCTTTATCGGCTGCACGGCACCTCGGAACCCTGGACCATCGGCCAGGCCGTGTCCTCGGGCTGCATCCGCCTGACCAACGAAGACATTATCGACCTTTACGAGCGCGTTCAGGTCGGTTCGCGTGTGGTCGTTCGCCAGTAACTCGATCTCGGCAGCATCTCGAAAAAAGGCCGGCCTTGCGCCGGCCTTTTTTTGTTCGCTTGAATGTGAGCGGGCGGGAGGCGAAGCGACCTTGCGCAAATAGGCAGCACCGCTAGTCTCTCCGACATGAACACCGACCGATCCAATGCCGGTTCCGCGACGCCCCTGATCGACAGCTACGGTCGTCACGTCACCTATCTGCGCGTGTCGGTGACCGACCGCTGCGATTTCCGCTGCACCTATTGCATGGCCGAACACATGCAGTTCCTGCCCAAGCGCGAGGTGCTGAGCTTCGAAGAGCTCGAAACCATCGTCGGTGCCTTTGTCGCGCGCGGCGTGCGCAAGGTGCGCCTGACCGGTGGCGAGCCGCTGGTGAGGCGCGACGTCATGACGCTCTTCCGGTCGCTCGGCCATCGCCTGGGCCACGGGCTCGACGAACTGACCCTGACAACGAACGGCAGCCAGCTCTCAAGGCATGCCGAAGCGCTCGCCGCTTCAGGCGTCCGCCGGGTTAACGTCTCAATCGACAGCCTCGATGCCGAGCGGTTCGCGGCGATCACGCGACGCGGCCGGCTGGTGGAGGTGCTGGACGGGCTCGCCGCCGCCGAGGCGGCCGGACTCGCCATCAAGATCAACATGGTTGCGCTGGCCGGCATCAACGAAAACGAGATCGCCGGCATGCTCGAATGGGCACACGGGCGCGGCTACGACCTGACGCTGATCGAAGCCATGCCGCTCGGCGAGACCGGCATGGACCGGTCGGCGGCGCACCTGCCCCTGACCGTGGTCCGCGACCGCCTGCAAGAACGGTTTACACTGAACCGACTCGCCGAGCGCACCGGCGGCCCGGCACGCTACTTCCAGGTGGCCGAGACCGGCGGCCGGCTCGGCTTCATCACGCCCCTCACCCACAATTTCTGCGAGGGCTGCAACCGCGTGCGCCTGACCACGACCGGCAGGCTCTATTTGTGCCTCGGCCAGGAGGACCATGTCGATCTGAGACGAGCGCTGCGCGAGGATGGCCTGCCCGGCATCGACGCCGCTCTTGATCGCGCCATGATCCTCAAGCCCAAGGGCCATGATTTCCGGATCGGGCGAAACAGCGTCGCTGGCGATCCGGGACGGCACATGTCGGTGACGGGCGGGTAGGCGCCGCGACCATGGCCCCATCTTCCCTTCTCCCCTTGCGGGAGAAGGTGGCGCAAAGCGCCGGATGAGGGGGCTGCGCTCGCGGCGGCCCTGCCCTTCGGCCATAGGCCTCAGGGCGTTCGCAACTCAAGTCGTGCCACCGGCACGACTTGACCGCCTGTGGCGGTCGCTGCTCACTCCTCCACGGGAATGTAATCCAGCGGCAATTCGGTGGTGTATTTGATCTGATGCATGGCGAAGGACGAGCTGACATCGGTCAGCGCGATCTTTGAGATGAGCCTTTTGTAAAAGGCGTCGTAGGCGGCGATATCGGGCACGGCGACGCGCAACAGATAATCCACCTCGCCGCTCATGCGGTAAAATTCCACCACTTCCGGGCAATCGTCGATGACGGCAGAGAAACGGCGCATCCAGGCGTCGTTGTGCTCGTTGGTCCTGATCGCGACGAATACGGTCACGCCGGCATTGATCCTGTCGGGATTGAGCAGGGCGACGCGGCGACGAATGACGCCGTCCTCTTCCATCTTCTGGATGCGTCGCCAGCACGGCGTCGTCGACAGGCCGACCTTCTTGCCGATCTCGGCGACCGGAAGCGTGGTATCCCGCTGCAGGATGGACAAAATCTTGCGGTCAATCTTGTCCAGCGCCATAGCCCCCGCCTCTAGATAAATGTTCCAATTCCAAGGCCGACGCCAAGCAGAACCGGAACGACACGCTTCGAAACGTCGTATTCAACGCAATATTCTTTCGCGTGTCAACGCGAGCGGCCATTCAAATGACGCCGGGTATCCGACCGGCCGAATCAACCGCCTATTAACCACGCGGCCGTAGTCTTTCCCCGACACTCGTGTCTCGTCATTCCGCGTTCCGGTGTGAGTAACTGAATGCCGCGTAGCCTGGCACAAAGCTCGGACGAAAACGCCCAAAGCCAGAGGCAGGCGCGGCGCAATGTGCAGCGGGCGGTGCTCGACGCCCGCCAGAGGCTGACCTCTTCGAGCGGCACGCGCTCCTCCTACGATCTCGAACTGCTGCTCGACTATGCCGGCTCGCGCATTTCGGCCGCCTGGGCGCTGCCGCTGCTGATGGCGATCCTGGCCGTCTTTGCCACGATGTGGGTGCCGCCGCTCATCGCCTTCGCCTGGGCCGGTTCGGTGGCGGTGACCAATACGCTGCTCGTGCTGTTGTGCCGGCGCTTCCGGGCGCGGCAGCACGAAAGCTTCGATGCGCGGCGCTGGACAGCGAGCTTCGTTGCCGGCGAGGCC
Organism: Alphaproteobacteria bacterium; assembly: GCA_018818925.1. GTDB lineage: Bacteria > Pseudomonadota > Alphaproteobacteria > Rhizobiales > Devosiaceae > JAHJQZ01. The sequence continues at coordinate 19,876 of JAHJQZ010000001.1, read as the reverse complement.
ACTTTCGGGCTGAGCTGGGCGCTGCTGGTGCTGTTCCTTTTCACCGAGGCGCGCGACGGCGTCGAGGTGATCACCTTCGCGCTGCTTCTGATCGGCGTCGCCGCCAACACCGTCTCGACCCGTTCGCTGCCGAGCGCGACCCTGGTCAGCACGGCGCCGGCGACGCTGGCGGTGTCGATCGCGCTGATGATGCTGTCCGAACCCCTCGCCTATGCCATGGCGGCCATCGCCATCGGGGCGCAGGTCTTCTTCTTTTTCCTGGCGCGGCGTCTGCACGCTTCGGCGATCGAGACGCTCAAGCACCAGTCGGAAAAGGACGCGCTGATCTTCGAACTCGAGGACGCGCGCAACATGTCCGAAGAGGCAAGACGCCAGGCCGAACGTGCCAACATCGCCAAGTCGAGTTTTCTCGCGACAATGAGCCACGAATTGCGGACCCCGCTCAATGCCATCATCGGCTTTTCGGAAGTGCTCAAATCCGAACTGCTCGGCCCGCACCAGGTGCCGCAATACAAGGAATATGCCGGCGACATCCATGCCAGCGGCCTGCACCTGCTCAACCTGATCAACGAGCTTTTGGACCTGTCCCGCATCGAGGCCGGCAAGTACGAACTCAATGAGGAAGCCATTTCGCTGGGCGACATCGCCGAGGACTGCCGACGCATGCTCGAAATCCGCGCCAAGACCAAGAGCATCGAGATCACGGCCCGCTACGGTGACGGTCTCAGCAAACTGTGGGCCGACGAACGGGCGGTGCGCCAGGTCGTGCTCAACCTGTTGTCCAACGCCATCAAGTTCACGCCGCAATCGGGCAAGGTCGATCTGATCGTTGCCCGTTCGGACGACGGCGGACAGTACGTCTCGGTTCGGGACAACGGGCCGGGCATACCGGAATCGGAAATCGAAACCGTCCTTACCTCCTTCGGCCAAGGCTCCCTGGCCCAGAAGACGGCCGAACAGGGCGCCGGTCTCGGTCTGCCCATCGTGCAAAAGATCATGGAACTGCATCAGGGCCGGTTCGACCTGTTCTCCAAGCTGCGCTTTGGCACCGAGGTCATCGCCACCTTCCCGCGCGCCCGCTGCATGGACGCCATCGCCGCCGTCCACGAAAAGCGCAACAAGCTCGAAATCTACAATGAAGCCAGCTGATCAGCACTTGCCTTGACAGGGCGCAGCGCGCCTATTCCTCGCACCGCTGATCCCTGCGCGCCCTTACAGAGGTTTTCATGCTCAGAACCATTCTTCTTGCGACGGGGGGCATCATCGCCGTCGCCGTGGCCTGGATAGCTTTTTCGATCTGGACTTTTTCGCACAGCATCGATGCCGAGTTCGCTGCGCTGGAGGCGTCGGCGAAGCCCAACGCGGAAGTGGTTTCCGAGGAGCGCGTCGCGCAATTGCCACCGCCTGTTGCACGGCATTTGCGTCAGGCCGGTGTTGTCGGGCAGAAAATCCCAACTCTCGTTCATATCACCCAGACAGGACGGATGCGCAGCGCGCCGGATGCCGGATGGATGGACTTTCAGGCGGTCGAAACCTATTCGACCAACCCGCCCGGCTTCGTCTGGCGAGCTGATTTTCCGTCGCGCGCCCTTCCCGTTCTTTTCGGACGCGATCACTACATCGATGGCGACGGGCGCATCACCATGAAACTGCTCGGCACCCTTGCGGTTGCCGACATTGGTGGCAGTACCGATCTCAATACCGCAGCACTGATGCGCTTCCTCAACGAGGCCATGTGGTTTCCAGCGGCACTTGCCGGCAGCAATCTCGTCTATACGCCGATCGACGACGACACGGTCGAGGTGACGCTCGCCGACCATGGCCTCAGCGCGACCGCACGGCTTTATTTCGATGCCGACGGCAAAATCGTCAATTTCTCCGCCAAGCGCCTGAACCTTGACGCCAACAGCATCCAGACTTGGCAAACGCCGGTCGGCGGCTATGAAACCTTCAACGGCATCACTGTCGCAAGCGGCGGCCAGGCCGTCTGGCAGACACCTGACGGCCCTTTTGCCTATATCGAATTGAAGGTTACGAGCATCGCGCAGGAATAGTGCGCAAGGCTCAGTCGAGCTTGCCGGCCACCGCCGCTTCCTCGAAGGTCGCCATGTTGCGGTGCAGGTGCAGCGCCGTCTTGACAAGGACCGCCCCAAGCGCCGCGCCGCTGCCCTCGCCGAGCCTCAGACCGAGATCTAGCAACGGGGTCTTGCCCATTTCGGCGAGCATGCGGGCATGGGCCTTTTCCGCCGAGACATGGGCGAACAGGCAATGGTCGAGCGCCGCCGGATTGACCTTGTAGGCGACGGCCGCCGCCGCCGTCGCAACGAAGCCGTCGACGATCACCGGGATGTTGCGATGGCGGGCGGCGATGAGGGCGCCGAGCATGCCGGCGAGTTCGCGGCCGCCGAGCCGGGCGAGGATTTTCAGCGGATGATCGAGATCGGCGGCGTGACGGGCGAGCGCCCGATCGACGGCGTCGGCCTTGCGGGCCAGACCTTGCGCATCGACGCCGGTGCCGCGGCCGACCCAGTCGGCGCCGCCGCCGCCGAACAAAGCCGCCGCCAAGGCCGCCGCAATGGTCGTGTTGCCGATGCCCATTTCGCCGATGCATAAAAGGTCGGGACCGCCGGCCACGGCCTCCATGCCATAGGCGAGCGTCGCGGCGGCGGTACGTTCGTCCATCGCCGCTTGTTCGGTGATGTCGCCGGTCGGCATGTCGAGTGCCAGTTCGAAGACCCTGAGATTGAGTTCGTGCAAGGCGCAGAGCTGCGAGACAGCGGCGCCGCCTTTGGTGAAGTTGGCGACCATTTGCTGCGTCACCTCGGACGGAAAGGCCGAGACGCCCTGTTTGGTCACGCCGTGATTGCCGGCAAAGATCGCCACCATCGGATTGTCGAGCCTGGGCTCGCCGCGATGCTGCCAGCGCGCCAGGTGCTCGACCAGGTCCTCGAGCCGACCGAGCGAGCCTTCGGGCTTGGTCAATCTTGCGTTGCGGGCGCGCACCGCGGCGACGGCGGCCTCGTCGCCTTCCGGAAGCAGGGTCAGCAGGTCGACGAAATCGGCGAAGGGCGCCGGTGCTTGCGACTGGTCGGTCATTGCATGCTCCGGGGCGCGGCGTGCTAGAACAGCGCCCCTTGGTTGGGGATCGGGAATGAGCGAACTACCTAAAGCGAGTCGCGCCGCGCCGGGCAACGACAATCGGGCCGCATCGCCGCGGCCCGAGGCGCCGAGCGGGCTTGCGGCCGATTTCGTCATGGCCATGCGCTTTTATTCGCTTTTGCCCATGCAGCAGACCGAACACGAGGTGCCAGACATCAACCGCATCGCGCGAGCGGCGCCGTTCGCCAGCCTTATCATCGCTGGCGTGCCCGCCATCGTGCTTTTTTGCGGCTGGTTTCTCGGTCTGCCGGTGCTGTTTTCGGCGCTCCTCTCCGCCGGAGTCGGTGCGGCACTGACGGGGGCCATGGCGGAAGACGCCATCGGCGATGCGATGGACGGGCTCGGTGGGCGCACGCCGGAGCGGCGGCTCGAGATACTCAGGGACAGCCGCATCGGCGCCTATGGCGTTCTCGGCATTATGCTGTTTGTCGGGCTGAAGACCCTGGCGCTGGCCGATCTGCTTGAAACCAAGGCTGTCGGCGCGGTGCTGCTGTTCCTTGCGGCCGAGGTCGTTTCGCGTTCCGCGGCGCTCTATCTGGCGCATGCCCTGCCGCCGGCGCGCACGGACGGCGCCTCCGCAACCGCCGGGCGCCTGATGCGCTGGCCGTTTCTTACCGGCATCGGCTTTGCCGGCCTGATCGGCATGCTGCTCGCCGCGCCCTTTGTCGGCCTTGTCGGCGTCGGGCTTGCCTACCTTCTGAGCGCGCTCGCCTGCCTTGGCTGGACGGCGCTGTGGCGGCATCTGATCGGCGGGCAGACCGGCGATCTCATCGGCGGATTGCAGGCGGTGCTTGAAATTGTCGTGTTGACATCCTTTATTCTGTTGGCGGGCGGGCCGCGTTGACTAAGGCCAGAGGAACGTAACCTGAATGTTGTTTATTGGCGTCGCCCTGCTCGTGGCCGTCGGTCTGGCCTTTGTCATCAGCGCCGATGCCGGAACCCTGGTGGGCCTGGATCAGTCCGATACGGCGCGTCTGGTCGGCGGGCTGGCCATTCTCATTCTGGTCGCCGGCGGCCTGTTCACGCGGCGCCAGCGCCTCGGGGAAATGCTGGGCAATCTCGTACTGTGGGGCGTGATTTTCGTCGCCGCGCTCGGGCTTTACACCTATCGCACCGATCTTATGCGCTTCGGCGGACGCATCGTCGCCGAGCTGACGCCCGGCGCGGCCGTGGTCGATGTCCAGGGTGGCACGGCAAGCTTCCGCCGCTCGTTCGGCGGCTCGTTCCGGGTCAACGCCACCATCAATGGCCATGAAACGCCGATGATCTTCGACACCGGCGCCAGCGCCGTGGTGCTGACGCGCGAGGACGCGGCGGCGGCCGGATTGCCGGTCGACGAATTGTCCTATGTGGTGCCGGTGCAAACGGCCAACGGCACCGGGCGGGCGGCGCTGGTCTCGCTCGATGCGGTGAGCGTCGGCGATATCGCGCGCCAGCGCATCCGCGCCTATGTCGCCGAGAAAGGCGCGCTCGAAACCAGCCTTTTAGGCATGACCTTCCTCGAGACCCTGTCCGGCTATGCCGTGACCCAGGACGACCTCGTGCTCACCGATTAGGGTTGCGCCGGCGCCGCCGCGTTGTAGGGTATTCTACATTCGGAATGTTCTTACCGGGTTGCAGCATGTCCTACTATTTCTCCAAGACGATTTCGGCGCCGTTCGACGACGCGGTCGAGCGCGCCAGCACGGCCCTGGCCGGCCAGGGCTTCGGCATCCTGACCCAGATCGACATGTCGGCGACGCTGAAGTTCAAGCTCGGCGTCGAGTTCCGGCCCTATATCGTTCTGGGCGCCTGCAGCCCCGGCTTCGCCCACAAGGCGCTGGAGGCCGAGGACAAGATCGGCACCATGCTGCCATGCAACGTCATCGTGCAGGAATTGGCGCCGGGCAAGGTCGAGATCGCCGCCGTCGATCCGGTTGCCTCGATGCAGGCGATCACCAACCCGCTTTTGCGCGAAATCGCCGGACTGGTGCAGACCAAGCTCAAGGCGGCGATCGAGTCGATCTAGCTCAGGCCGCCTGGTCGCCGACCGCCCGCAGCGCATCGAACAGCACTTCCGGCCCGGCGCCGGGGCGCACGGCATCCATGCTGAGGATCTGGCGGAAGCGGCGGGCGCCGGGGCGGCCATTGGCGAGGCCGAGCATATGGCGGGTGATGGCGTTGAGCCGGGTGCCGCGCCCGCCTTCGATTTCGGCATAATCGGCCATGGCGGCAATGATCTCCGCAAGGTCGGGCCCGTCCCGGTCATCGCCGAAAAAGCGCCGGTCGACATCGCCGAGCAGCATCGGCTCGTGATAGGCGGCGCGGCCGAGCATGACGCCCGCGACATGCGCCATGTGCCCTTCGGCCGCGTCGAGAGAAACAATTCCGCCATTGACGATCACCGGCAGCGGCTCGAGCCGTTCGGCCAGGCGATAGACGCGCGGATAGTCGAGCGGCGGGATGTCGCGATTCTCCTTCGGGCTCAGGCCCTGGAGCCAGGCCTTGCGGGCATGGACGATGAGCGCATCGGCCCCGGCGGCGATCATGCCGTCGGCAAAGGCGTCGAGTGGGGCCTCGATGTCCTGATCGTCGATGCCGATGCGGCATTTGACGGTCACGGGTATTTCGACCGCCCGCTTCATCGCCGCAACGCAATCGGCCACGAGCTTGGGCTCGGCCATCAGGCAGGCGCCGAAGCGGCCGGCCTGCACCCGGTCGGACGGGCAGCCGACATTGAGGTTGATCTCGTCATAGCCGTAACCGGCGCCGATGCGCGCCGCCTCGGCCAGTTCCGCGGGATCGGCGCCACCAAGCTGCAGGGCGACCGGATGCTCCTCAGGCCCATAGCCGAGCAGCCGCTCGCGGTCGCCGTGAATGACGGCCGCGCTCGTCACCATTTCGCTATAGAGCAGCGCCCGCCGCGTCAGCTGCCGGTGCAGATGGCGGCAGTGCCGGTCGGTCCAGTCGAGCATCGGCGCGACGGAGAAAGGCGGCGGCGAAGAAGCGGTCATCGTTGGCTTGCGGATACGAACCTTGCGAAAGAGGCGCCTTTTATCAGCTTTTGCGTGCCGGCCCAACCCGGCGCGCCGGCTTGCGCAGGTCCGTCGGATCAGCCGCCGTATTTTTCTCGCCAGCTCGGGAGTACGTCGCCGGGCTCCGGCCGGGCTTCATAAACGGCGCGGGCGATGGCGCGGGCGAGGCAGGTGGCGGCGGCGTGGCCGATGCGCAGCGCCGTCAGGTCGTCGGTCGAGGTGCCGTTGGCGCCGGTCGACAGCGCAAAGACCAGATCGCCGTCGACAAGCGTGTGCGAGGGCGAGATGGCCCTTCCCATGCCGTCATGGGCGGCGACCGCCATGCGCTTCAACTGCGCCTTGGTCATCGCCGCGTCGGTCGCGACGATGGCGATGGTGGTGTTGGCGAGCACCTGCAAGCTGTCCTGCTTGGTGACGACGCTTTCATCAAACGGCACCGGATCGGGGCGGGTGCCGAGGCCGCCGAATTCGTCGCCGATCTCGAACGGCGCCGCCCAGAAATTGCGGGCGTCGCCCATGGTCACCTGGCCGGTGGGATTGGCCGCAACCAGCGCCCCGATGGTGATGCCGCTCTCGAACACCAGCGAAGCCGAGCCGAGCCCGCCCTTGACCCGGGCGCAGGTCGCGCCATAGCCGGCGCCTTCGGTACCGAGATCGAAATCCTCGGCGGCCACGGCGAGCGCCCGTTCGCCGAGCGACCGATACGGATTGACGATCCAGGCCTTGTCGCCGCCATTGATGAGATCGAACAGGATGGCCGCCGGCACGATGGGTACATGCACCGGACCGACACAAAAGCCCCTGCCCTGGCGGGCCAGCGCATCGGCCACGCCCGAAGCGGCGTCGAGCCCGAAGGCGGAACCGCCGCTGAGCACCAGCGCATCAACGGCTTGGACCATGCGGTCGACGGTCAGCAGATCGGTTTCACGGGTGCCGGGGGCGCCGCCCATGACATCGACGGCGCAGGCAAACGGCTTGTCGGCGACAAGAACGGTCGTTCCCGACTTGGTGCGCGCATCAGCGGCATTGCCGACCCTTAGGCCGGCAATGTCGGTGATCAGATTGCGTCGTCCCGGTTGCGTACCCACTTGTCCCCCCGTATTTCCACTTATGCAAGAGCTCGGGTGCGCGAGAATTGTCGCAGGCGGCCTTTGTCGCGTGCCTCAAGTCGAGACCCTAGATGCACCGGCCGCCATCGACCTCCATCGCCACGCCGGTGATCATCGACGCCTCGTCCGAGCACAGGAAACAGGCGGCATTGCCCATGTCCTCGGGCGTCGAGAAGCGGCCGATGGGGATGGTCGCGAGGAACCGGGCCCTGATCTCGGGCGTGTCCTCGCCCATGAAACTCCTGAGCAGCGGCGTTTCGCCGGCGACCGGATTGATGGCGTTGACCCTGATGCCGAGCGGCGCCAGCTCGATGGCCATGGCCTTGGTGGCCGTGATCATCCAGCCCTTGGAAGCGTTGTACCAGCAAAGGCGCGGCCTCGGACTGACACCGGCCGTCGAGGCGACGTTGAGGATGACACCGGACTTGTTGGCCTTCAGATGCGGCACCAGGTGCCGTGCGCTCAGGTAGACCGACTTGGCGTTGATCGCGAGTACCCGGTCGAAATCCTCCTCGCTGACCGCGTCGAGGGCGTTGGGCAGATGGGTGACGCCGGCATTGTTGACAAGAATGTCGAGCCGGCCGAATTCCATGATGGCACGCGCCGCCATGTTGGAGACGCTGTCGTCCCTGGACACATCAACCTGATGCCCGAAGGCGCCCTTGCCGAGCTCGGCGGCAATCGCTGCGGCCCCTTCGCCATTGATGTCGGCGACCATGACCCGCGCCCCCTCGGCGGCGAACTTGCGGGCGATGCCCGCGCCGAATCCCGACGCGCCGCCGGTGACGATGGCCGTCTTTTTTTCAAGCCGCATTTGCCTTCTCCCTAGCCATGATGCGCCGCAACAGTCTTGAGCACCGAGAAGCCGTAAAGCGCCTCGAACCCTTTTTCGCGGCCGTGTCCGGATTTGCCGACGCCACCGAAGGGCAATTCGACACCGCCGGCGGCGCCGTAATTGTTGATGAACACCTGCCCCGCCCTGATCCTTCTGGCGAGACGCATCTGGCGGCCGCCATCGGCGGTCCACAGTCCGGCGACGAGGCCGAAGGGTGTGCCATTGGCGATGGCGATGGCCTCGTCCTCGCCGTCGAAGGGGATGACGACCTGGGTCGGGCCAAATACCTCTTCCTGCGCCAGCCTGTGATCGCCGGAAACCCCGGCGACGAGCGCCGGTGCCAGATAATGGCCTTTCGCCGGCACGTCGGGGACGACCTGTCCCTCGGCGACGATCATCGCCTTGTCGACCGATGCGAGAAAACCGGAAACGACCTCCTTCTGCCGCGCCGAGATCATCGGGCCAAGATCGAGATCGGCCATGGCCGGGCCGACACGCAAGGCGGCGTAGCGTTCGGCCATGCGCGAGACGACCTCGTCGTAGCGCGCGCGATGGACGAGGATGCGCGAAGCGGCCGAACAGGTCTGGCCGGCGTTCTGGATGCCGGCATTGACAAGGAAGGGCAGTGCCTTGTCGAGATCGGCGTCCTCGAAGAAAAGCTGCGGCGACTTGCCGCCGAGTTCGAGCGTCACCGGCACGATGTTGCGGGCCGCCGCCTCCTGGATCATCGCGCCGACCGGCACCGAGCCGGTGAACGAGATATGGTCGATGTCGGAATGGCCGGAAAGCGCGGCGCCGGCTTCCTCGCCGAGGCCCGGAACGACGTTGAGCGCGCCCTTTGGAAGCCCGGCCTCGTTGCAGATATCGGCAAAAGCGAGCGCAGTGAGGCACGCTTCCTCGGCCGGTTTCAGAACGGCGGCATTGCCCATGGCGAGGGCGCCGCCGATCGAGCGGCCGATGATCTGCATGGGATAGTTCCAGGGCACGATATGGGCGGTGACGCCATGCGGCTCGCGCAAGGTGTAGACGGTGAAGCCGGGAAGGAACGGGATGGTCTCGCCCATGATCTTGTCGGCGGCGCCGCCATAAAATTCCATGTAGCGGGCGAGGGCGACAACGTCGTTGCGCGCCTGCTTCAAGGGCTTGCCGACATCGAGCGCTTCCATTTCGGCGAGCGCATCGATGCGCTCGAGGACCATGCGGCCGATCTTGGTCAGGAGCCTGCCCCGTTCGAAGGCAGGCAGCGCGCCCCAGTCGCTGTTGAGCGCGGAGCGCGCCGCCGCCACCGCGGCATCGACGTCCTCCCGATTTCCGCGCGCTATGGCGCAGAGCGTCGAGCCGTCGGACGGGTTTTCGAGTTCGAGCGTCTGCCCGCCGAGGGGCGGAACCCAATGTCCACCGATGAAACATTTCGAAGGATCGAACCAGAGGTCAACCATTGTTTCCTCCCATAATGTCGCGGGCCGCCAGTGCCCGGTCGAGATGCGGGGCGGCGGCGATCAGTTGCCTTGTGTAGGGGTGCTGCGGATTGCGGAACAGGGCTTCGGTCTCCCCCTCCTCGACGATCCTGCCGGCCTTCATGACGAGCACGCGGTCGGTGATCGAGCGGACGACGGTCAAATCGTGCGAGATGAACAGATAGCTCAGCATCATGCGGTCCGAGAGATCGGCGAGCAGGTCGAGGATCTGGGCGCGGATCGACACATCGAGCGCCGAGACCGCCTCGTCGAGCACGATCAGCGCCGGATGGATGATCAGGGCACGGGCGATGGCGATACGCTGGCGCTGGCCGCCGGAGAATTCGTGGATGTATTTGAGGGCATCGGAGGACCTGAGCCCGACATTGTCGAGCGCCTCGGCGATGCGCCGGTCGCGGTCGGCGCCGGTCGGCGCTTCGGCGCCGAGCAGGTGGAACGGTTCGCAGATCAGCTTGCCGACGCGCTGGCGCGGGTTGAACGAGCCATAGGGGTCCTGGAAGACGATCTGCATCTTGCGGCGCGCGGCAAAGCTCGCGCCGGTGCCGACCGGTTCGCCCTCGACATGGATATGGCCGCCCTGGATGGCTTCGAGCGCCAGGATGGCGCGCGACAGGGTCGACTTGCCGCAGCCGGATTCGCCGACAAGCCCGACATTCTCGCCCTTGTGGATGACGAAGCTGACGCCGTCGACGGCGCGAAAAAACCGACGCGGCGCGAACAGGCGCCGGCGCGCCACCGGGTAGTCGCGCACCACGCCCCGCACGTCGAGCACCGGCACGGCGTCGGGCCTGACCTCCGGCGCCAGCCGGACCGGCTGGTGGCGCGAAGCCTCGAACAGGGCGCGCGTATAGGGATGGCGCATCTCGCGGAACACTTCGCCGGTTTCGCCGGCCTCGACCACTTCGCCGTAGCGCATGATGGCAATGCGGTCGGCAAGGCCGGCGACCACGGCAAGGTCGTGGGTGATGAGCAAGAGCCCCATGCCGTCCTCGTCGACGAGCCGTTTCAACAGGTCGAGGATCTGGGCCTGGGTCGTCACGTCGAGCGCCGTTGTCGGTTCGTCGGCGATCAGCAGGCGCGGTCGCAACGCGATGGCCATGGCGATGCCGACGCGCTGGCGCTGGCCGCCGGAGAGCTCGTGCGGGTAGAGCGACAGCGGGAAACGGTCCTCGGGCAGTTCGACGCGGCCGAGGGCATCGCGGGCGACGACCATGGCCTCGGTACGGCCGACCCGCTTGTGGACCCGCACCGTCTCGGCGACCTGGTCGCCGATGGTCATGACCGGGTTGAGCGCCGTCATCGGCTCCTGGAAGATCATGCCGATCTCGGTGCCGCGAAAAAAGCACATCTGGCGGTCGTGAAGGCCGACCAGTTCCTTGCCGTCGAGCCTGACGGAGCCGGTCTTTTCGGCCCCGACCGGGGTGAGATGCATGACGGCCAACGCCGTCATCGACTTGCCCGACCCGCTCTCGCCGATGAGCCCGACGATCTCTCCCGCATCGACGTCGAGATCGACATCCCGGAGAATGGGCGTGCCGGATATCGTGAGGCCGAGCTTTTTGACCGAGAGCAGGGTCATAGCCGGCTCCGTCGCAGGCGCGGATCGAACAGGTCGCGCAATCCGTCGCCCATCAGGTTGAGGCCGAGCACGGTCAAAACGATGGCGAGGCCGGGAATGATCGCCGTGTGCGGGGCGATGGAGATCATCGTCTGGGCTTCCGAGAGCATGCGCCCCCAGCTCGGGATCGGCGGCTGGGCTCCGAGGCCCACATAGGAGAGCGCCGCCTCGGCGAGAATGCCGAGCGAGAACTGGATGGTGCCCTGCACGATCAGGAGGTTGGTGATGTTGGGCAGGATGTGCTCGATCGAGATGCGCGCCCGACCCTTGCCGGCGACGCGGGCCGACATGACGAATTCGCGCGTCCACAGGCTGAGCGCCGCGCCGCGCGCCAGGCGGGCGAAGACCGGAATGTTGAAAATGCCGATGGCGATGATGGCGTTGACGGCGCCGGGGCCGAAAACGGCGGTGATCAGGATGGCGATCAATAGCGCCGGGAAGGCGAAGATCAGGTCGTTGCCGCGCATGATCACCTCGTCGCCGAGCGTGCCGCGCAGCGTGGCGGCGGCAAGGCCGAGCGGCACGCCGAGCACGATGCCGATGCCGACGGCGATGACGGCCACGGCGATGGAGGTGCGGGCGCCGACCATGATCATGGCGAGGATATCGCGCCCGAAAATGTCGGTGCCGAACCAGTGTTCGGGCGACGGCGGCCGGAGCTTGATAGCGATGGCCAGCTTGGTGACGTCATAGGGCGTCCAGGCGAGCGAGACGAGCGCGGCAACCACGAAGACCAGGGTGATGGCGAGCCCGATCACCAGGCTGCGCGAGCCGAGGGCGGCACGCCAGAGATTGTCCCGCCGTTCCAGCACCACGGGCGCATCGCTCATGCGTGCTGTCTCCTCAGGCGCGGATCGGCGACGGCATAGGCGATATCGACGAGGAAGGTGACGAGGATGACGGCGAAGACCAGGAGCATGACGACCGACTTGACGACGATGAGGTCGCGCTGGGTGATGCCCTGGAAGACCAGGCGCCCGAGGCCGGGCAGGAAGAAGACGTTCTCGATGATGATGGCGCCGGCGAGGAGGAAGGAGAATTGCAGGCCGAGAATGGTGAGGACCGGAATGAGGGCATTGCGCACGGCGTGGCGCCACAGCGCCTGAGAGCGTGTCAGGCCCTTGGCGCGGGCGGTGCGCACATAATCCTCACCGAGCGTGTCGAGAAGGGACGAGCGCATGACGCGGGCGAGGATCGAGGCCTGCGGCAGCGCCAGCGCCACCGCCGGCAGGGTCAGCGCCCGCATGGCCTCATAGGCGCCGGCGTCCCAGCCCGGGAAGCCGCCGGCCGAGAACCACCGGAGCGAAATCGAGAACACCAGCACCAAGAGCATGGCGAACCAGAAATTCGGCACGGCGATGCCGAACTGGGTCGCGCCCATGACCGTCACGTCGGCCAGAGAATTGCGGCGCGCCGCGGCGATGATGCCGACCGGGAAGGCGATGAGGGTCGACAGGACCAGCGCGTAGATAGCAAGCGGCAGCGACACCCATAGCCGGTCCGCGATCAGCTCGGCGACGGGGACGCGATAGGTGTAGGAAGTACCGAATTCGCCCCGCATGAGGCCGAAGACCCAGGTGAAATAGCGTTCGACAAGCGGCGCGTTGAGGCCGAGCTGGTCGCGCAGGGCCTCGACCGCCTGCGGATCGGCATTGATGCCGAGCATGAACGCAGCCGGATCGCCGGGCACGACTTCGAGCACCAGAAAGATCACGACGCTGGCCGCGATCAGGCTGAGGATCAAGGAGATGACGCGCTTGACGAAAAAGGCGGACACTTAACCTGTCACTTCGTGCTGGTGAAACGCGCCGTCATTGCGAGCACCCGAAGGGTGCGCGGCAATCCAGATGGCCGCAAACGCCGGCGCTTTTGGCCTTCTGGATTGCTTCGGCGCTTCGCGCCTCGCAATGACGGTTGGAGTTGCACGGTCACCCAAACAACACTTCGACTGGCGCGGGGCGGGACCATCCCACCCCGCGTTGTTGACTAGTCTTCCCAGTAAACGCCGGTCATGTCGTTGGCCTGGGCGGGCGAATTCTCCCACAGGCCGACGATCTTGGCATTGGCGACACCGGTCTTGGCCAGTTCGAAAAGGAACACGGCGGCATAATCCTCGGCAAGCGTGGTCTGGGCCTGCTTGATGAGTTCGGTCCGCATCTCCGGATCGGTGGTGTTGGTCAGGTCGGCGATGATCTGGTTGAACGCTTCGCTCTCGTAGCCGAAATAATAGCCGGGCTTGGCGAAGGCGCCGATGTCGAACGGCTCGGTATGGCTGACGATCGTCAGGTCGTAATTGCCCTTGAACGGCCCTTCGAGCCACTGCGCCCATTCGACGTTCTCGATCTTGGCGGTGATGCCGACTTCGGCGAGCTGGGCCGCGATCACCTCGCCGCCGCGGCGGGCATAGGGGGTCGGCGGCAATTGCAGCGTCGTCTCGAAGCCGTCGGCATAGCCCGCCTCGGCAAGCAACGCCTTCGATTTTTCGGGGTCGTAGCCGGAAAGACCCGTCAGATCGACATAGGCCGGATTGTGCGGCGCAAAGAACGTGCCGATCGGCGTGCCGTAGCCGAACATGGCGCCGTCTATGATGTCCTCGCGGTTGATGGCATGGGCCACGGCCTCACGCACCTTCACATTGTCGAACGGGGCGCGCTTGTTGTTCATGGCCATGACGGTCTCGCCCTCGGTCGATCCGACAATGACCGTGAAGCGCGGGTCGGCGGCGAGCTGGGGCAGCGTCTCGGGCGCCGGGAAGTTCGGGAAGGTGTCGACGTCGCCGGCCATCATGGCGGCAAAGCCGGCGGTCGGGTCGCCGATGAACTTGAAAGTCACCTTGTCGAGCTTGACCGGTTCTCCCCAATAGTCCGGGTTCCTCACGAGTTCGACATGGTCGCCCTGCACCCAGTCCTCGAGCAGGAACGGGCCGGTGCCGACCGGGTCGGTGGCATTGGCGGCGGCGCTTTCGGGCGCGACGATGACGGCGTCGCCCCAGGCCATGTTGAACAGGAAGCTGCCGTTGGGCTGGCTCAGCGTCACGGTGACGGTCAGCGGATCGGCGACCGTAACGCTGGCGATGTCGGCGAACAGCGCCTTCTGGGCATTGGTCGAATCCTCGGCGCGGGCCCGGTCAAGCGAGAACTTGACGTCCTCGGCATTCATCTCGGAACCGTCATGGAAGGCGACCCCGGCGTGAAGATGGAAGGTGTAGGTGAGGCCATCCTCGGAAATGTCCCAGCTCTCGGCCAGGGCGGGATTGACGCTGCCATCGGGGCCGAAACGGGTCAGGCCCTCGAAGATATTGGCATAGACCACCTCGTCGATGGCCGCTGCGGCGCCGGCGGTCGGATCGAGATTGGGCGGCTCGAGCACCAAGCCGACGGAAATATCGGTGCGGGCGGCCAGGGCCGGGCTGATCGCCGTCGCCAGAACGAGCGCGCCAGCCAGGGCCATGAGCCTCGAAGTCGTGTGCATGTCGTGTTTCCTTCCCCGTTGCAGTCTTTTGCGAAGAGTTGTGTCTAGTCGGCCGGCGACAGAAGATCCCTGAGGCTCAGCGCCATGACCTTGGCGCTGTCGATCATGTCATTTATGCCGACATATTCGTCGGGCTGGTGGGCGAGATCGAGAATGCCCGGCCCGTAGGCGATGCAATTGTGCATGCGGCCGATGCGGTCGATATGCTTCTGGTCGTAGGTGCCCGGCGAGACGACGTAGTCCGGTTGCTTTTTGAGCACCGTCTCGATGGCCCGCGCCGTCGCCGTGACGACCGGCGAATCCTTGGCCGTCATGGTCGGGCTGACCTGCCAGAGCTCCCTGAGATCGTAGGTGAATTTTTCTCGCTCGACCTTGAGCTTTTCGAGAATGGCGACGATCTCGCCTCTGACCTCGTCGGCGCTTTCCTCGATCAGGTAGCGGCGGTCGATGATCATGCGGGCGCTGTCGGGCACGACGGCGGCCGGAAAACCGGTATAGTCCTTCGGACGCTCGGTCTGGCCGCCGTGCAGGGAATTGATGTTCATCGTCGACTGACGGGCGCCCTCGGGCACGACAGGCATATCGGTGCGCTTATTCGCCAGCGCCGGGAACAGCGACCGTTCCATTTCGGCCACGACCGCGCCCATGTGGCGGACGGCGCAGTCGCCGAGAAAGGGCATCGAGCCGTGGGCGATGCGGCCATGGGTTTCAATCTCGGCCCACCAGACGCCGCGATGGCCGAGGCAGATGCGGTCCTTGTTCAAGGGCTCGGGAATGATGACGTGCTGGACGCGCTCGGGCGAGAAATAGCCGTGTTCGGCCAAATAGGCGACACCGCCATAGCCGCCGGTCTCCTCGTCGGCCGTGCCGGATATCTCGATCGCACCGGCAAAGTCGGGATGGGTGTCGAGAAAGGCCTCGACGGCGATGATCGAGGCGGCCAGGCCGCCCTTCATGTCGCAGGAACCGCGCCCGTAGATTTTCCCGTCTTCGACCGCGCCGCCGAACGGGTCCTTGGTCCAGCCCCTGCCGACCTCGACGACATCGATATGGGAATTGAAATGGACGCACTGGCCGGGCGCATTGCCTTCGCGGCGGGCGATGACGTTCCAGCGCGGATAGCGGTCCGAATCCCCCGGCGCATCCTTGGCGCGGACCTTTTCGACCGCGAAGCCGCGTCCCGAGAACCGGCGTTCCAGGTATTCGCAGATGTCGAGATAGGCCTCGCCCGGCGGATTGAGCGTCGGAAAGGCAATGAGATCGCGGGTCAGGGCGACCAGATCGTCGCGCGCGGCATCGATGCGCGCCAAAAGCGCCGTCTGGCTGTCGATTCTTGCGTCCATGTCTCCTCCTTCCCCCGGGCGTCCTGTCCGGGTCCGGGACGATCGGGTCTCATGTAAGCGCGCCGGCGCGAGCTTGTCCATCGGGCACGGGCCGGCTTTCCGGCCCATGCCACACAAACATGCAAAACTTCGCATTTTGATGCTTTGCCTCGGCGGCAGGCACTGTAGTATTCAGCCTACGCCGCACGGGAGGCGGCAAACGAACCGATGTGCGGGGATTTGGGGGGGAGTATGGCGCAAGCCTCGAGCTATCACGACGTCTACAAGGCTTGGAAAACCGACCCGGACGGGTTCTGGCTCGAGCAAGCTAAGGCCATCGACTGGTTCGAGGCCCCGACCAGGGCGTTTGACGCCGGGATGGGCGTCTATGGCCGCTGGTTCCCCGACGGGGTCGGCAATACCTGCCACAATGCCGTCGACCGGCACATCGCCGCGGGTCGCGGCGACCAGGACGCCATCATCTATGACAGCCCGGTCACCGGCGCCAAGGCGCGCTATTCCTATTCGGGGCTGCTCAAAGAGGTCGAGGCGCTTTCGGCCGTTTTGCGCGACAAGGGAGTCGAAAAGGGCGACCGGGTGCTCATCTACATGCCGATGATCCCCGAAGCGGTATTCGCCATGCTGGCCGTGGCGCGGCTCGGCGCCATTCACTCGGTGGTGTTCGGCGGTTTCGCGGCGCACGAATTGACGACGCGCATCGACGACTGCGCGCCCAAACTCATCATTTCGGCCTCGTGCGGCGTCGAGCCGAGCCGGGTCGTGCCCTACAAGCCGCTGCTCGATCACGCCATCGACCTTGCCAAGTCCAAGCCCTCGGCCTGCATCGTCGTCCAGCGCGAAAATCTGGTCTGCGACCTCGTCGATGGCCGCGACATCGACTATGAAAAGGCCGTCGCGGCGCACAAGGCCGCCGGCACGAAAATCGCCTGCACGCCGGTCAAGGCGACCGATCCCCTCTACATCCTTTACACCTCCGGCACGACCGGCAGCCCCAAGGGCGTCGTCCGCGATACCGGTGGGCACATGGTTGCGCTCAACTGGACGATGGGCGCGATCTATGGCGTCGAACCGGGCGAGGTCTACTGGGCTGCCTCGGATGTCGGCTGGGTGGTCGGCCATTCCTATATCGTCTACGGCCCGCTCCTTAGGGGCTGCACCACCATCCTGTTCGAGGGCAAGCCGGTCGGCACGCCCGATGCCGGCACGTTCTGGCGCGTTATCGAGGAGTACGGCGTCGTAGCCCTGTTCACCGCGCCAACCGCCTTCCGCGCCATCAAGAAGGACGATCCCGACGGCAGGCTGATCGGCAAGTACGACATCAAAAGCCTGAGGACGCTGTTCCTCGCCGGCGAGCGCGCCGACCCGGACACGATCATCTGGGCCCAGGAACATCTCGACGTGCCGGTGATCGACCATTGGTGGCAGACCGAAACCGGCTGGACCATCGCCGGCAATCCCGTCGGCCTCGGCATGCTGCCGGTCAAGATCGGCTCGCCGACCGTCGCCATGCCCGGCTACGACATCCGCGTGCTCGACGATTCCGGCCACGAGGCGCCCGACGGCACACTCGGCAACATTGTCGTCAAGCTGCCATTGGCGCCGGGCAACCTGCCGACGCTGTGGAACGCCGACGACCGATTCCGCAGCGCCTATCTCCGGGATTTCCCCGGCTACTACAAGACCGCTGATGCCGGCATCCGCGACGCCGACGGCTATATCTTTGTCATGTCGCGCACCGACGACATCATCAACGTCGCCGGCCACCGCCTCTCGACCGGCGGCATGGAAGAGGTCATCGCCGGCCACAGGGACGTGGCCGAATGCGCCGTGATCGGCATTTCCGACCCGATGAAAGGCCAGATGCCGCTCGGTCTCATAGTGCTGAAATCCGGCGTGACCCGGCCGCATGCCGAGATCGAGAAGGAGGTCGTGCAACTGGTGCGCGACGAGATCGGACCGGTGGCCGCCTTCAAGACGGCGCTGGTCGTGACCCGCCTTCCCAAGACGCGCTCGGGCAAGATCCTCCGAGGCACGATGCAGAAGATCGCCGACGGCGAGGCCTGGAAGATGCCCGCGACCATCGACGATCCAGCCATCATCGAAGAGATCACCGACGCCTTCGCCGCCCGCGACATCATCAAGGAAGGAAACTGATCCTTGGCATTCCGCGCCCTGATCGTCGACAGGCAAAACGCCGATGCCGCCCCGGTGGCGCGGATCGGCACGCTCGAGGACCAAGACTTGCCCGAGGGCGAGGTGACCGTCGCCGTCGCCTATTCGACCCTCAACTACAAGGACGGGCTGTGCCTCGGCGCGGGCGGCGGACTGGTGCGCTCCTATCCGCATGTACCGGGCATCGACTTTGCCGGCACGGTCGAAAGCTCGGCCGACCCGCGCTATCAACCCGGCGACGAGGTGGTACTGACCGGCTGGCGCGTCGGCGAGGTGCGCTGGGGCGGATACGCGCAAAAGGCGCGGGTCAAGGCCGACTGGCTGGTGCCGCTGCCGGCGGGACTGACTCTCAGGCGGGCCATGGCCATCGGCACGGCGGGCCTCACCGCCAGCCTTGCCATCGGCGTGCTCGAGGCCCATGGGCTGAAGCCCGGCGGGCGCCCGGTGCTGGTCACCGGCGCGGCCGGCGGCGTCGGCTCGGTGGCGACGACGCTTCTCGCCGCCCTCGGCTACGAGGTCGCCGCCGTGACCGGACGCCCCGAAACCGCCGACTATCTCAGGGGCCTCGGCGCCGCCCGCGTCATCGACCGGTCGGACTTCGCCGATCCGCCGTCGCGCGCCCTCGAAAGCGAAACCTGGGACGGCGCCATCGACAATGTCTCGGGAAACACGCTGGCGCGCCTCCTCCTGCAGATGGCCTACGGGACGAGCGTCGCTTCGGTCGGGCTCGCCGGCGGCCCGAACTATTCCGGCAGTACCGTGCCGCATATCATCAGGGGCGTCAGCCTGCTCGGCATCGACAGCGTCAGGCAGCCCTATGATGCCCGCGTCGCCGCCTGGGGACGGCTGGCCGGCGTCCTGCCGCTCGACAAGCTCGACGAGATGATCGTTCCGGCCAAGCTGGCCGACCTGCCGCAACTGGGCCGGAACATTCTCGCCGGCAAGGTGCGCGGCCGTGTCGTCGTCGACGTGAACGCCTGATCAACCGTTCAGCAACGCCTCGATCTCGCCCCTTTGGGGCATGGCCTTGGCCGCGCCCGGGCGGGTCACCGAAATGGCCGCCGTCGCGGCGGCGAAGCGCACCGCATCGAGCGGCTTGCGGCCCTCGGCCAGGGCCACGGCGAGACCGCCATTGAAGGCGTCTCCGGCGCCGGTCGTGTCGACGACCGGCCCGGCGTCGAAAGCCGGCACGTGTTCGGACAGACCGCGCATATGCAGCAGGGCGCCGCGTTCGCCGAGGGTGATCAGCGCCGTCCCGGCTCCGCGCCGCAACAGGGCATCGCCGGCGGCGCGGGCGCCGTCGAGGCTGTCGACGGTCAGGCCGGTCAACCCGCCGGCTTCGGTCTCGTTGGGCGTCATGTAGTCGCAAAGGGCGATCATGCTGTCGGCGATTTCCCGCGCCGGCGCGGTGTTGAGGATGGTCGTGACGCCGGCGGCGCGGGCCCGGCTCAGCGCGGCATGGGCGGCTTCGAGCGGCTGCTCGAGCTGGGTGACGAAGACCGAAGCGGTGTCGATGATCTCGGCCCAGGACCAGATATCGGCCAGGGTGATAAAGGCGGCGGCTCCGGAACTGATGATGATGGCATTGTCGCCGGAGGCATCGTCGACAAAGATCATGGCGGCGCCGGTATAGCTTTTCGGGTCGCGGAAGGCGTGCGGGGTGACGCCGGCCTCTTT
>JAHJQZ010000028.1 GCA_018818925.1 Alphaproteobacteria bacterium | reverse complement strand
TCGACGCCTGGGCCAAGTGCGGCGACCGCGTCGCCGACGAAATGATGAAACGCATTTCCTCGGTCCAGTTCGACGAGGTGACCGGGCGCCAGAAGCCGATCAACTCCATCTACATGATGAGCCATTCCGGCGCCCGCGGTTCGCCGGCCCAGATGAAGCAGCTCGCCGGCATGCGTGGCCTCATGGCCCGTCCGGACGGTTCGATCATCGAGACGCCGATCACCTCGAACTTCAAGGAAGGCCTGACCGTGATGGAGTATTTCAACTCCACCCACGGTGCCCGCAAGGGTCTCGCCGACACGGCGCTCAAGACGGCGAACTCGGGCTATCTGACCCGCCGTCTGGTCGACGTTGCCCAGGACTCGATCGTGACCGAATACGATTGCGGCACCGATCAGGGCCTGACGATCGAGGCGATCGTCGATTCCGGCCAGATCGTCGCCTCGCTCGGCCAGCGCATTCTCGGCCGCACGACCGCGGACGATCTCGTCGATCCCGAGAGCGGCAGCGTCATCGTCGCCAAGGGCACGCTGCTCGAGGAGCGACACATCGAAGCCATAGAGGCGGCCAGGATCCAGTCGGTCCGCATCCGCTCGGCCCTGACGTGCGAAACCCGACAGGGCGTCTGCGCGGCCTGCTACGGCCGCGACCTGGCGCGTGGCACGCCGGTCAATATCGGCGAGGCGGTCGGTGTCATCGCCGCCCAGTCGATCGGCGAACCGGGTACCCAGCTCACCATGCGCACCTTCCATATCGGCGGCACGGCGCAGGTGGTCGATAGCTCGTTCCTCGAATCCGGGGCCGAAGGCAAGATCGTCATCCGCAACCGCAACGTCGTCAAAGGCAAGGACAAGCTGCTCATCGTCATGGGCCGCAATGTCACGCTCGCCATCGTCGACAGCGACGGCAACGACCGCGCCACGCACCGTCTGCCATACGGCGCCAAGATCCGCGTCGACGACGGCGACACCGTCAAGCGCGGCCAGCGCCTGGCCGAATGGGACCCGTATACCCGTCCGGTGCTGGCCGAAGTCGCCGGCGAGGTCATCTTCGAGGACCTGGTGGACGGCATGTCGATCGCCGAATCGACCGACGAGGCGACCGGCTTCACCAAGCGCGTCGTCATCGACTGGCGCACCTCCAACCGTTCCGACGGTTTGAGGCCGGCTCTGGCCATCGGCAAGGGTGGCGACGTGAGCAAGCTCGAACGCGGCGGCGAGGCCCGCTACCTGCTGAGCGTCGATGCCGTCGTGTCGGTCGAGCCGGGCGAAAAGGTCGCTCCGGGCGACGTTCTGGCCCGCATTCCGCTCGAAAGCGCCAAGACCAAGGACATCACCGGCGGTCTGCCGCGCGTCGCCGAGCTGTTCGAGGCCCGGCGTCCCAAGGATCACGCCATCATCGCCGAAATCTCCGGCACGATCCGCTTCGGCCGCGATTACAAGAACAAGCGGCGCATCATCATCGAGCCGGAAGAGGAGGGCGTCGAGCCCGTCGAATACCTGATCCCGAAGGGCAAGCCCTTCCATCTTCAGGAAGGCGACGTCATCGAGCGCGGCGAGTTCGTCCTGGACGGCAACCCGGCTCCGCACGACATCCTCGCCATCAAGGGCATCGAGGAACTCGCCAAGTATCTGGTCAACGAGATCCAGGAGGTCTATCGCCTCCAGGGCGTGCTGATCAACGACAAGCACATCGAGGTCATCGTCAAGCAGATGCTGCAAAAGGTCGAGATCACGGTGCCGGGCGACAGCGGCCTGCTCAAGGACGAGCAGCTCGACAAGCTCGATTTCGACGAGATCAACGTCCAGCTCGAGGCGGAGGGCAAGAAGCCTGCCGAAGCCATGCCGGTCCTTCTGGGCATCACCAAGGCGTCGCTGCAGACCCGCTCCTTCGTTTCGGCCGCCTCCTTCCAGGAAACAACCCGCGTCCTCACCGAAGCGGCCGTATCCGGCAAGGCCGACGTGCTCGAGGGTCTGAAGGAAAACGTCATTGTCGGCCGCCTGATCCCGGCCGGCACCGGCGCCACCATCGCCACGACGCGCCAGATCGCCGCCAAGCGCGACGACCTCATTCTCGAGGAACGCCGCATCCAGGAGGATACGGTTGCCCTGAACGCCCCGGCGCGGGAAGCCGGCGAGCCGGCATCGACTTCGGAATAGAAGGGGTTTTGCCCGAAAGACCACGAAAAGGGGGGCATTGCCCCCCTTTTTTTGCCGGGATCAATGCCGCCGAAGCCGGCTTTGCGGCCAGGGACGGAATGCCTCACCGGCCGGGCGCCGATTTGGCCTAAGCTGCCCGCGATCCGAGGCCGACCCAGGCGCGGGATATGGACGCAGTGCCGTCGCGGCGCTAAAGGAGCGGGCAAATACGGATCGCACCGGAAAAGGGACTGAGACGCCATGGATCGCGAACGTGAGCTTTGGGCCGATGTCGATACTTATCTTGCCAGTGTTCTGGGCGGCGACGATCCGGTTCTGACCGACGCGCTCGATCATGCGGCCCGGCAAGGTCTGCCCGCCCACAGCGTATCGCCGAGCGAGGGGCGGTTCCTTGCCACGCTCGTCCACATGAGCAAGGCGCGCTACATCCTCGAGATCGGCACGCTGGCCGGCTATTCCACCATCCACCTGGCGCGCGCCACCGGCCCGGAGGGCGAGGTCGTCACGCTCGAATACGATTCCCACCACGCCGCCGTCGCTCGCGCCAATCTCGAACGCGCCGGCCTCGGCGACCGCGTCGAAGTGCGCGTCGGCGCCGCCGCCGAGACGCTGCCGCTCATCGAGGAAGAGCTCAGACCCAAATTCGACTTCGTCTTCATCGACGCCGACAAGACCAACAACCGGCTCTACATCGAATGGGCACTGCGGCTCGCCCGGCCCGGCGCCGTTGTCGTTGTCGACAACGTGGTGCGCGCCGGCCATGTGGTGGATGCCCACTCGACCGACCCGAGCGTCAAGGGATCGCGCGAGGCGCTCGAATTCATCGGCGATATCGAGCCAGTCGCCTCGGCGGCGCTGCAGACCGTCGGCAGCAAGGGCCATGACGGCTTCGCCCTGTTCCTGGTGCCTGAGACGGCGGCAATGCGCTGAGCGGCGCCGGCGTCAGCCGCATGGCTCAACGGGCCGAGCGACAATGCCACGGCGTGGGTCGCACGGACGAGGCGCCTATTCGATGCCGAGAAATTCGGTGAACTGGGTGAGCATCAGCCGCCAGATCGCGAAACTGGCGCTGAGATTGGCGGGGCTGACACCATTCTTGAGATTGATGTCCATTTCGAGCGCCGCATCGCCGTCCGGATCGATATAGGCCCGCCCGAACCGTTTGCTGGCGTTCCAGCCGTTCATCCGCTCTGGCGTCACAGCCGCACCG
>JAHJQZ010000027.1 GCA_018818925.1 Alphaproteobacteria bacterium | reverse complement strand
TGACCGGGTCGAGCTTGCCCTCGCGCGCATCCTGGGTCAGGTCGCGGGCGTATTTCTTCAAGGCGTCGTACTGGTTTTCGGCCGAGGCGCTGTCGGCGGTGCGGCCTTTCCGCAGATCGTTGATCGCTGCATTGAGGCCATTGGCGGTAACCCCGGCGGCGGCAAGGGCGCGGCCCGCGTCGCTGTCCGTCTCGATGGCGAGGGCTAAAAGCAGCCGCTCGACCGCAACGAAGCTGTCGCCGGCCTTTTCGGCCGCCTTCTCGGCGGTCTCGAAGACCCGCGCCAGTTCGCGGCTCAAATAGATCTGGCCGGCATCGCCCGAAATCTTGGGTATCTTCTTCAAAGCCTGGTCGACCCCGCCGCGCACCTCGCGCGCATTGCCGCCGGCGCGCTCGATCAGGCCCGAGGCCATGCCCTGGTCGTCGTCCATCAGCACCTTCAGAAGATGCGAGGGCTGGAAATGCTGGTGACCGGCCCCGAGGGCGAAGGTCTGGGCGCTCTGGATGAACCCGCGGGCGCGTTCGGTGTATTTTTCGATGTTCATGACGCAAAGCTCCTTTTCGCGGCACGCCTCAAGACCCCGAACGGCGATCCCGAAACGCCCGAAGCGTTGGTAGGCCCGGCATCCCTTGCGGCGACGTCGGCATTCGACAACAAATATGGGTGCGGATGGGTAAAAGAAAAGGCCGGACGCGAAGTCCGGCCTTTCATGATGCGTTCTGGAGCAAACCGCTATTTCACCTTTTCCACCCGCAGCAACAGCCCGGCGGCAATGGCGATGGCGCCGCCGAAAAAGCTCATGAGCGCCCCCATCTTGGCGGCGTCCTGAACAGGTCCGGGCTCGAAGGCGACCGAGGCAACGAACAGCGCCACCGTGAAGCCGATCGAGGCGACGGTGCCGAGCACGAACAGGTCCTTGAGATTCATGCCGTCCGGCAGGCCGAGCTTCAGCATCCGCGCCGCGAACCAGCCGAACAGGAAGATGCCCACCGGCTTGCCGAGGATGAGGCCCATAACGACCAGAAGGGTCGGTTCGCCGATGGCGGCGAACGCGACGCCGGCATTGACGAGGCCGAAGAAGAACAGGATCACCTCGACCGGCGCCTTGATGGCCTGCTCCATCCGGTTCAAGAGGTCGGTGAGGTGTTTCTCGGCCTCGGCGAAAATGCCGAAGCCGCGGTCGGCATGCGGCACGGCCGGCACGATCGGCAACAGCCCGAGCGCCGGATGCAGGCCCGAACGGGCGAAGGCATACCAGGAAACGATGCCGGCGAGCACATAGGGCCAGGGGCCGAGCACCTTGCGCATCCAGGTCGAATTCGGCCGCTCCTGCTTGCCCCTGTCGAGCCGGCGCGGCAGCCAGTTGAAGCCAAAGAATACGGCGAGCGCCGCGGCGAGCGACAGCAAAAGCCACAGGGGCGCGAGATCGCCGGTCGGATAGAACACGGCAAGGATCAGCAAGCCGCCGGCATCGTCGGCGATGGCGAGCAGCAAAAGGAAACGAACCGCCGGATGACCGGCCCCGAAGACGATGCGGCCGACAAGATAGGAAAAAGCGATGTCGGTGGCGGTCGGCACGGCCCAGCCGCGAAACACCGCGTCGAACGTATCCGAGCCGAACAGCAGCGCGATGCCGAGATAGACAAGGACCGGACCGGTCATGCCGCCGAGGGTGGCGATGAGCGGGGTCGCCGCCTTGCGGCCCCTGAGCGAGCCTTCGTTGAGGATGAGAGCTTCCCACACTTCCTTGGCGGCCATGGCGAAGAACAGCGCCATGAGCATGTCGTTGATCAGAAAATGGACGGTCACGACCCGCGCGGCACCGGGCGGCGCCAGCGCCTCGGCGACAGGCCCGTACTCGTGAATCCATTCGCTGACTTCAAGGCCGATCTGGCCGTTGAACAGCAGCGGGGTGTTGATGAAGTGGTGATAGGTGACGGGGTCGAGATTGGCCCATAAAAGCGCGAGAAGGGCGCCGCCGATCAAGAGCAGCGAATAGTTCGAAATGAGTTTCCAGACTCTGTACACGCGTCAGCTCCACCTGGCGAGGCCGGGCCTCGGGCCCGAAACGAAATAGGGATTTCGGCTGCCGCGCGGCGCCAGCCGGTCCGGGCTATAGGCGGTGACCCGAAAACAGGCGATGCGCCAGATCAAACCCGTTGACGGATTTTGCTCCGCGCCCCGTCGGCCTGTTCATGGGCATATCGGCGAACCGGCAAAGGGTCGTCGGAGCTTAGAAAAACCGACCACACCGGAGCGGCGCGTATCCAGACAAATTGCCTGGCCGCGCCACTTTTCGCGGCCTCATCGTTTTTGCGCACGATGCTCCACGGCCTGCCGCCGGCCCTATCGGGGCGTCGCGGTCCGGATCACTCCGCCGCGTTGGCGCTGCCGGCGGTCAGGAAGGCCGGCAGCTCGGGAACGTCCGGCTGCGGCGCCGAGGCCGGATCGGACTTGTTCTCGGCATCCTCGCCGGAGCGGCGGCGGCGCGGGCGGCGCGGACGGCTGCTTCTGGTCTCGCTTTCGGCGACAACCGCGGTCTGCTCGGTCTCGCCCTGGTCGTGGTCATCGCCCGAAGCGGATTCGGCTTGCGACACGCCATCGTTGCCGTCGCCGCCCGATGCGCCGGTCTCGTCGCCATCGCCGTCATCGTCGTCGTAATCGAAATTCAGATCCTTGCGCGGCGGCATCTGGGACTGCGCGGCGGAAAGGATTCGGAAATAGTGCTCGGCGTGCTGGAAGTAATTCTCGGCCGTCACCGAATCACCGGACGCCGTGGCGTCACGGGCGAGCTGGACATAGCGTTCGGCGATGTGGGCGGCGTTGCCGCGGATCTTCACGTCCGGCCCGTTGCTCTCGAAATTGCGCGACAGCGGGTTGACGTTCTTGCGTCCGCCATTGCGCCCGCGCGAACGGTTCTTGTTCTGCTGGTTGGGTCTCATGTGTTTGTTCAGCTCTCAATGCTCAGGACATTTGGCACGCGCCGCGATTGCGTGGACCAAGAATCGGCCCTGGCCGCAACCGGTAATGAGCGTTCATGGTGCTGTACGCGGAAGACAAGCTCCGACCGCATCGGCAGGAGGCCTGTGGAGGCGACCTGAAACTGGTTCCGGGAGCGGTGGGTTCTTCCCTGCGCCCCTTTCTCGGGCGCGACGGGCAGCACCGGTAAATTATATGCTTTGGCGAATTATTCCAAGTGGAAAATGCCAGCATTTCTGTCCGAATCGGCCGGAATGGTAACCGGAATGCCCATTGTTCCGCCTATTCGCCCGGCCAGGTGGCCACAAGGACACGATCGAGGCCGGCCAGATCATCATGCCGGATGATTCCGACAAAGCCGTGACGGGACAACAAACCCGCAACCCCGTCCCACTGCCCGGCTCCGTGCTCGACAATCAGCAGGCCGTTTTTCGGGAGATGCCGGCCCGATTCGCGCGCCAGGACGCGATAGGGATCGAAACCATCGGTGCCGCCATCCAGTGCAAGATGGGGATCGTGGTCCCTCACGTCAAGCGCCAGCATGTCGATTTCCGCATGAGCGACATAGGGCGGGTTCGAGACGATCACGTCGAACGTCTCGTTGGCGGCAATCGGTTCGAACCAGTCGCCGCGCCTGAAATCCATGCGGTCGGCAACCCCGTGCCGTTCGGCATTGGTCCGGGCGGTCGCCAGCGCATCGGCGCTGAGGTCGATCGCCACGGCGCGGGCACGCGGCAGATGGACCAGCACGGCGATGGCGATGCAGCCCGTGCCGGTGCCGAGATCGAGGAACAGTGGCGCGGCGCGGTTGTCGAGCGCCGACAACGCGAAATCGACGATCAGTTCGGTTTCGGGCCGCGGCACCAGCGTCGCGGCCGAGAGCGCGAAGCCGAGCCCGTAGAATTCCTTCTCGCCAAGGATACGGGCGACCGGCTCGCGCGCGAGCCGGCGCATGGTCAGCTCCGTCAGGCGCTGAAGCGCCGCCGTGTCGGCCTCGGCAGCCTCCGAGCTCGCCAGCTGGACGGCGCTCATGCCGAAGGCGAGCTGCGCGAGAAGCCGCGCGTCGAGGCTGGCACTCTCGATGCCGGCGGCCCGCAGCCGGTCGCGGGCCCGGCGCCATGCTCCGCCTATGGTTTCCGGCGCATCGTCCTTTGTCACGAACCCTCGTCCATCGCCGCGAGCTGGGAGGCCTGGTGCTCGGTGATCAGCGCCTCGACCAGTTCGTCGAGCGCCTCGCCGGCGATGACCTTGTCGAGTTTGTACAGCGTCAGGTTGATGCGGTGGTCGGTGACGCGCCCTTGCGGGAAATTGTAGGTGCGAATGCGGCCCGACCGGTCTCCCGAGCCGACCTGTTCGCGCCGCACTTCGGACCGGGCGCTGTCGCGCTTGTTCCGCTCAAACTCGTAGAGCCTGGCCCGCAGGGTCTTCATCACGATGGCCCGGTTCTGGTGCTGGCTCTTTTCGGCCGA
Source organism: Alphaproteobacteria bacterium (assembly GCA_018818925.1). Taxonomy (GTDB): domain Bacteria; phylum Pseudomonadota; class Alphaproteobacteria; order Rhizobiales; family Devosiaceae; genus JAHJQZ01. The sequence goes on along the minus strand of JAHJQZ010000027.1, from coordinate 13,922 downwards.
GACGATGACGATGCCCGAGGGCATGTGGGTGAGCCTGACGGCCGAATCGGTCTTGTTGACGTGCTGACCGCCGGCGCCCGAAGCCCGCATGGTGTCGATGCGAATGTCCTCGGGCCTTATGTCGATGTCGATGTCCTCGACCTCGGGCAAGACGGCGACGGTCGCCGCCGAGGTGTGGATGCGTCCCTGCGCCTCGGTTTCGGGCACGCGCTGTACCCGGTGGGTGCCGCTTTCGTATTTCAATCGGGCGAAGACGCCGTGGCCGGTGATGTTGGCAATCACTTCCTTGTAGCCGCCGACCTCGCCCTCGGATTGCGACATGACCGAGACCTTCCAGCCCTGCAATTCGGCGTAGCGCGAATACATGCGGAACAGGTTGCCGGCAAACAGCGCTGCCTCGTCGCCGCCGGTGCCGGCGCGGATTTCGAGAATGACCGAGCGTTCGTCGTCGGCATCCTTGGGCAGAAGCGCCAGCCTTATCTCGCCGGTCAGCGTCTCGATCCTTGCATCGAGTTCGCCGATCTCGATTTCCGCCATTTCCCGAAGCTCGGCATCGCCGGACTTGAGCAGCGCGCGCGCGCCCTCGAGGTCGTCGACCGCCTTGCGGTAGGCCCGGATCGGCCCGATCATCGGCTGCAGCTCGGCATATTCCTTGGAGAGCCGGACGAACTCGTCAGGTTCGGGACCGGCGGAGAGCTTGTCCTCGATCATCCGGAAATGCGTCTCGAGCGCTTCGAGTTTGTCGTTCGGCAGGTTGGCCATGGGCGACTCTGTGCGAAAAGGCAGGCTTTGCCCCGGCTATAGGGGAAGGTCCTGCTGCCGCGCAAGCTCGGCGATCAGTTCGCGGATCGGCCGGTCGTTGTCGACATCGTCGAGCGCATGGGCCACGGCCTTCCTGATCGGCGCGAGGTCGAGCCTTAAAATCATGTCCTTGACCGGCCCGATGGACGAGGCGCCCATCGACAGCCGGGTGAACCCGACGCTCAAAAGCGCCAGCGCCTCGATGGGCCGTCCGGCGAGTTCGCCGCACATGGTCAGCGGCACGTCGTGGTCGCGGCAGGCATTGACGATGTGGCGGATCGCCCTCAAGCGCGGCCGGTCGATCGGGTCGTACTTGCTGGCGACGCGCGGATTGGCGCGGTCGGTCGCGGTCAGGAACTGGATGAGGTCGTTCGAGCCGATCGAGGCGAAATCGCATTCGGGCAGCAAGAGATCGAGCTCGAACAGGAGCGAGGGCACCTCGATCATGGCGCCGACCTCGATCTTTTCCGGGACGGCGCCACCGGCGCGCGCCAGCCGTTCGGCTTCCTTGCGCACCACGATCTTGACCTGGCGGAACTCCCTGACCTCGGTGACCATCGGCACGAGGATCTTGAGCGCCCGCCCGTTCGCCGCCTGCAAAAGCGCCCTGACCTGGGTGCGCAACAGCCCCGGCCGGTCGAGAGCCAGGCGCAGCGACCGCCAGCCCATGGCCGGATTCTCCTCCGGCGCCGAGCGGATATAGGGGATGACCTTGTCGCCGCCGATATCGAGCAGGCGGAAGACGATGGGTTTGTCGCCGACGATGTCCATCGCCTCCGAATAGAGCTCGACCTGTTCGGTCAGGCGCGGCATTTTCGAAGCGATCATGAACTGCAATTCGGTGCGGAACAGCCCGACGCCCTCGGCGCCGGTGTCCTCGACCGCGTGCAGGTCGGCGATCAGCCCGGAATTGTGCAGGAGCTCGACCTTGACCCCGTCGCGCGTCACCGACTCCCTGGTCTTGAGGGCCGCGTATTGCTCGAGGCGCCTGGCGGTCAGCCGCACCTTTTCGGCATAGCTCTCGACCACGTCGGCCGGCGGCCGGACATGCACTGTGCCTCCCGCCGCATCGACGATGATGTCGTCGCCGGTCTCGCACATCGACACGATGGAATCGGCCTGTCCCACCGCGGTCAGCCCGAGCGAGCGCGCCACGATGGCGACATGGGCGATGGCCGCGCCCTCTTCGAGCACGATGCCCCTGATCTTGTGGCGGTCGTATTCGAGCAGGTCCGCCGGACCCATGTTGCGGGCGACGATAATGGCGTTGACCGGCAGGTCCACCGGCCCGATGCGGCCGTTGCCGGTCAGTTCGCGCAACAGGCGATTGGCCAGGTCGTCGAGATCGTGCAGGCGCTCGCGGATATAGGGATCGGTCTGGCGCATCATGCGGGCGCGGGTGTCGTTCTGCACCCGTTCGACCGCCGCCTCGGCGGAAAGGCCGCCTTCGATGGCCTCCTCCATGCGCCGGACCCAGCCGCGGTCATGGGCGAACATGCGGTAGCTTTCGAGGATGTCACGATGGTCCGAGCCGGTCTGCATGTCGCCGCGCTGGAACAGCGCCTCGATGGAAACGCGCATCGAGTCGAGCGCCTGCTCGAGCCGCGCCTTTTCCTCATCGATGTCCTCGGCGATGAAATTGGTCACCACGACGCGCGGGTCGTGCAGATAGACGCGGCCGAGCGCGATGCCTTCGGAAAACGGCACGGCGGAGAACAGGCGCGGACGCCGCAGATCGATGTCGGAACCGGGCTTGATCAGGCTGTCGAACTCGGCCGTCGACAGCATCTCGGCCAGAAGCGTTGCCGTGGTCAGCATCGCCTCGGTCTCTTCCTCGCCATAGATGCGATAGGCCGAGTTCTGCACGACCAAAACGCCAAGCGTCTGGCCCGAGCGCAGCACCGGCACGCCGAGAAAGGCCCTGTAAGGGTCTTCGCCCGTCTCCGGCCGATAGGCAAAGCTCGGATGGGTGGTGGCGTCGGTGAGATTGAGCGGTTCGGCCTCGGCGGCAATGCGGCCGACCAGGCCCTCGCCCAGGCGCAAGGTCGTGATGTGCACCGATTCGGGCTTGAGGCCGTGCGTGGCGAACAGTTCGAGGGCGCCGTCGTCCCTGAGGACGTAGAACGAGCACACATCGGCCCGCATATTGTCCGCGATCAGATCGACGATCTTGTTCAGGCGCTCCTGCGCGCCCAAGGGATCCGCCATGGTTTCGCGCAGTTGCCTGAGCAAAATCCGCGGACCCCCCGTCTGCGTGGCCATGTTCCCCTCATTTCGAGACCCGCGTCTCGGGTCCGGTCAGACGTCCTGCTTGTCCAGACCGTAATACGTATGCAGGACCCGGACGGCAAGCTCGGCGTATTCCTCGTCGATCAGAACCGAGGTCTTGATCTCGGACGTCGTGATGAGCTGGATGTTGATGCCCTTTTCCGCCAGGGCCCTGAACATCGAGGCGGCAACGCCGGCATGCGAGCGCATGCCGACCCCGATCACCGAAATCTTGGCGCCGCCCTTGGAACCGGAAATCGACTCGCGCTCGATGGCACTGCCGGTCGTTTCGAGCGCCCGCATCGCCTTGTCGTAATCGCTGTCCGGCACGGTGAAGGTGATGTCGGTCCGAGCCCCGTCGTCAGAGACGTTCTGCACGATCATGTCGACAACGATGTTGGCGTCGGCCAGCGCCCCGAACACCGCAGCGGCGACGCCCGGCTTGTCCTTGACACCCCTCAAGGTGATCTTGGCTTCGGCGCGCGCCAGAGTGATGCCCGAGACGATCTGCTTTTCCATGATTTCTTCCTCATCGCACACAAGCGTGCCGGGAACGCCCGGTACGCCGTCGGGAGTGACCTGCGGCGCATTGGGGTCGTCGAAGGTCGAGCGCACGCACAGGCGCACGCTATGGGCCATGGCCATTTCCACCGACCGGATCATCAGGACCTTGGCACCGGCCGAGGCCATTTCCAGCATTTCCTCGAACGAGATGCGGGCCATGCGCCGCGCCTTGGGGGCGATGCGCGGATCGGTGGTGTAGACGCCGTCGACATCGGTATAGATGTCGCAGCGGTCGGCCTTGACCGCCGCGGCCACGGCAACCGCGCTCGTGTCCGAGCCGCCGCGCCCGAGCGTGGTGATGCGCCCGGTCGGCGGATAGATGCCCTGGAAGCCGGTGATGACGCAGACCATGCCCTTGTCCATGCGGTCGATGAGCATGGACGGGTCGATGTTCTCGATGCGCGCCGCGCCATGGGCGTCGTCGGTCTCGATGGGGATCTGCCAGCCCTGGAACGAACGCGCCGGCACGCCCATTTCGGAAAGGACGATGGCCATCAACCCGGCGGTGACCTGTTCGCCCGAGGCGACCACGGCGTCGTATTCGCGGGCGTCGTGGAACTTGGATGCCTCGTTGACCCAGGCGACCAGTTCATTGGTCTTGCCCGCCATGGCCGAAACGACCACCGAGACCTGGTTGCCGGCATCGATCTCGCGCCTGATATGCAGCGCGGCCTGCCGGATCTTGTCGACATTGGCGACCGACGTGCCGCCGAACTTCATGACGATGCGTGCCACCGAGGATCCTTTCCGCCGGCGGGCGCGAGACACGTCCCGACCCCTTTGTTGGCGGCGCTCGTTTGCCACAAAGCGGGCGGACTGGCAACTGCAAGAAAACGCGGCCTTTTCGCTCGCGCGAGGCCGGGCGGGCGGCGTCGGGGTGCCGCAAGGCGATCGCTTAAGGCGCGCGGCGGCGGCGGGGCTTTGCGTTTGACCGGCGCCGTGGCACAAAGACAGCACGCCAACAGGGCTTCAAACCGGCACGATGAATACCGCAAGCGATCGACAGGCTATTCGCGACACTCTCGACCGGTTCATCGAACGCTGCCGGGCGCGCGATGCGGCCATCGCCGAGGATTTTGCCGAGGATGCCCTGCTGCTCGGATCTGAAGCCGACGAGATCGTGCGCGGCCGCGCGGCGATCCATGCCCATTTCGCCACGATTTTCAGGCAGCCCTATGTCATAAAATTCGGCTTCGGCGCCGTGGACGTGACCGTTTCCGGTGATGTCGGTTGGTTTCACGCCGAAGGCGTCGCCAGACTGGCGCAGGACGGCCGCGACCGCAGCCTGCCTTACCGGCTGACCGGCGTTGTGCGGCGCGCCGTTTCCGGCTGGCACTGGACGCTGTTTCACGGGTCCGAACCCTCGCAAGGACGCAACGGATGACCGCCACCACCATCGACAAGGACGAAATCGCCCGCTTCACCGCCATGGCCGAGACCTGGTGGGACCCGAACGGCAAGTTCAAGCCGCTGCACAAGTTCAATCCGGTGCGGCTCGCCTATATCCGCAACGAGGCGATCGACCATTTCGGCCGCGACGGCACCTCGCGCCGCCCATTCGAGGGGCTGAGCCTTCTCGACATCGGCTGCGGCGGCGGATTGCTGAGCGAGCCGATGGCCCGGCTCGGCGCCACCGTGACCGGCGCCGACGCCTCCGAGCGCAACATCGCCATCGCCAAAATCCATGCCGAGGGAGCCGGGCTCGACATCGACTATGTGGCCACCACCGCCGAGGCGCTGGCCGACGCCGGAAAGGAGTTCGACGTCGTCCTCAACATGGAAGTGGTCGAGCACGTCGCCGACGTGCCGCTTTATCTCAAGAGCTGCGCCCGGCTCGTCCGACCGGGCGGCCTCATGTTCCTTGCCACCATCAACCGCACCGCCAAGGCCTTCGCCCTTGCCATCGTCGGTGCCGAGTACGTGCTCGGCTGGCTGCCAAGGGGCACCCATAGCTATGCAAAATTCCTGACCCCCGAGGAGATCGTCTCGATCCTTTCGCGCGAGGGCCTGACGATCCGCGACCGGACCGGGGTCACCTATTCGCCCCTCAGGGATGAATGGGGCAGGAGCCGCGACATGAGCGTCAACTACATGCTGCTGGCGCAAAAGCCGAAGGGCTAGCGGCGGTCCAAACCGGACAGGTGCCGCCGCAATGGGCAAGTACCAGGCGGCCAGATCGGTCATTTACATGCCCGCACTCTGTCAACTAGCCTGCCTGCGACCGATTGGCCCGTTTGGATAACAACCCATGCCCCTTTCCCATGCCGACGACATCACGTTCCTTCGCCGCTCGCTCGCAGTCGCTGCCGAAGCGCGCGCCGCCGGCAACCACCCGTTCGGGGCCGTGCTGGTCGACGACAAGGGTCATGTGCTGATCGAGGCCGGCAACGAATACCTGCATCAGAAGGGCCCGGGCCATGCCGAATCGATTGTCGCCCGCGAGGCGGCCATGCTCTACGAGCCCGAGGTGCTGGCGCAGTGCACGCTCTATTCGGCCTTCGAGCCGTGCGCCATGTGCGCCGGCACCATCTACTGGGCCGGCATCGGCGCCGTGGTTTTCGGCATGACCGAAAGGCGCCTCGCCGAGATGACCGGCGCCAATCCGGAGAACCTCACCATGGACCTGCCCTGCCGCGTGGTCTTCGAGGCCGGCCAGCGCCGGACCGAGTTGCGCGGTCCGGTGCCCGAGCTCGAGGCCGAGATCGCCGCGTCGCATGAAGGGTTCTGGTAGGCGGGCCGCCGTTCAGGCGACGTCGACCGCCCTGGCCGCCTGCGCGTCGGCGTTCTCGACGAGAAAGCGATCGAGTGCGCTCTTTGGCAGCGGCTGGCCGAACAGGAAGCCCTGGACATAGTCGCAGCCGAGCCGGACGAGCTCGGTCAATTGGGCATGGGTCTCGACGCCCTCGACGACGATCTCGAAGCCGAAGGATCGGGCGAGGTCGACGCTCGCCTTGACGATGCTGGCATTCGGCCCGCCCGCCACGGCATCGTCGACGAAGGACTTGTCGATCTTGATCTTGGAGAACGGGAAGCTCCTCAGATAGCTCAGCGAGGAATAGCCGGTGCCGAAATCGTCGAGGGCGATCTGCGCGCCGAGCGCCATCAGGTCGTTGAGGACCCTGTCGGTCTGGGCGCTCCTGTCGAGAAAAACGCCTTCGGTGATCTCGATGACGAGCCGTTCCGGCGCCAGCCCGCACACCGCAAGGCATTGCGCCGTCGTCGCGGCGAAGTCCCGGTTGCGCAGTTGCACCGGCGAGACGTTGATGCAGATCTGGATGTCGTCGGGCAGGCCGGTGCCGACCGCGCAGGCCTCGCGCATGACCCATTCGCCGATCGGCACGATCAGTCCGCATTCCTCGGCGATCGGCACGAACTCGTCCGGCGTCACGGCGCCGAATTCGGCGCTCTGCCAGCGCAGCAGCGCCTCGAAGGCGGAAACCGCGCCGGAGCGTGCCGAAAGGATCGGCTGGAACCTCAGCGACAATTCGTTCCGGGCGATGGCCTCGCGCAAACCTCGTTCGAGGTTCTGTCGCCTGAGATAGGCCGTGTCCATATCCTCGTCATAGGCGCGCCAGCGTCCCCTGCCGCTCGATTTGGCCGCATAGAGCGCTAGGTCGGCGGCGCGCATCAGCGCTGCGGTGTCGCTGCCGTCGCGACCACCGAGAGCAATGCCGGCCGAGGCGTCGATGACGACATTGTGCGGCGCGATGACGAAGGGCGTCGCGAACAGCGCCAGCGCCTCCTCGGCCGCAGCCGAAAGCGCCGCCGGTCGCGGATGCGAGCCGACCAAAAGGGCGAACTCGTCGCCGCCGAGACGCGCGAACCGGCGGTTCGGACCGTTGAGCCGCTTCATGCGCTCGCCGAGACCGGACAGGAGCTTGTCGCCGACGCCGTGGCCGAGCGTGTCGTTGACCAGCTTGAACCCGGTCAGGTCGAACAGGACGATGCCGACACTCGCCGCGCCGTGTTCGGCGATGGCCCGGTCGAGTTCGGAAACAAAGCTCGCCCGGTTGAGCAGGCCGGTGAGCTGGTCGTAATGCGCGAGCTGCCGCAGCTGGTCGGTCGCGGCGCGCAGATCGGTCACATCGCTGGCGACGCCGCGAAAGCCGAGGAAGGCCCCGTCCCTGTCGAAACGCGGCCCGGCGGTCAGCGACCAGACGCGCCTCGCGCCGTCGACCGTCAGAGCCACGTCCTCGCCATTGAGCGGCTTGCGATCCAGGAAGCGCGCGATAGCGCCGGTGCCGGCGCCCTCCGCGTCGGGCGCGAACAGCGTTTCGAACGACAGGCCGGCGAGCGTCGCAGCCGGCCGGCCGGCGGCGGCGACGAACCGCGTGCTCGGGTCGATGAACCTGCCCTCCGGATCGGTATGCCAGAGCCAGTCGGAACTGCTGTCCTCGAATTCCTTCAACAAAAGGTCGATGGTCTGCTTCTGCTCGCCATTGGCGATCTCGGCCAGGCAATGGGTGATGAAGAACCGTCCAAGGCTGACGATCGCGCCGATGAGGTAGACGATGAAACACAGCGTCATGACGGCGAGCGCCAAGGCGCTAGGCGAACCGTCCAGAACCAGTGCCACGACCGAGGCGCCGCCCAGCAATAGCGTGAACATGATCGCCGTCGCCGGCACGGCGCTCAGCCCGAAGGCGCCGCCGAACATGATCGAGGCATAGCTCGGCGCCAGCACCATCTGCACCTGCGGCTCCGCTCCCGGAAAGAACAAAATGATGCCGGCGCCCCAGGCCAGGGCCCGAACGACCGAGACGAGTTCGAAGGCCCGCGCCCAGAACCGGCTGCGCGACGCCTCCTGCGACCGATCGGCGTGATAGTGGACCTTCACCACGATCAGCGCGACGAGCGTGGCTGCGACGGCAACACTCCACGCCCCGAGCACGAGCGGATCGGTCCGGTCGAAAAGAATGGCAATGAAGACGCCGAGAATGAGGACACTGGACAAAAGCGCCACGCTGGCGGTGGCGAAAGCCGTCTCGAGCTGGCGCGAGAGCGCCCGCTCCGCCGTCGACAAAGCGGCACGCGTCGGCGCGTTTCCGCTCATGCCAGCGTAAACGATCCGTACCAGATCCCTGAAACTCAGCCTGTTCTGCATCGGCGTCCTTTTGTGACGCCAAAAGCTGCATGCGCCGACGCTAATGCAGGCTTAACCCGCCGCCGTAAAATCCGCTCCGGTACCCCCGCGCACCGGATTCCACATCGGGCTGGTTAGCGAAGCGACAATGCCGGAGGGCGAGTTTTAGGCGCCCTCCGGCAAAACCCGTAGGCGACAAAGATGATCGGATCGGCCACCCCGCGCCTACATCTCGTGTCCGTCATGCAGCACCATGTCGGCCGGCCCGAGCCGGTCGCGCGCCGTCATGTTCTGGTGCCAGTAGGGATAGATGAGATCGAGCTTTGAGGCGGCATCGAGCCGGGCGATCTGGTCCCGGGTGAGCCTGAGATCGGCGGCGGCGAGATTGTCGGCGAACTGCGCGTCGGTACGACCGCCGATGATCACCGAGGTGATGGTCGGGCGCTGGATGAGCCAGGCGAGCGCCACCTGCGCCCCGGAAACACCGTGCTCCCCGGCCACCGCGACGATAGCGTCGACGATGTCGAACAGACGCTCGCGGTCATAGAGCGGCGGTTCCTTCCAGCCCGTGGCGTGGCGGCCTTCGCCGGCGCCGTCGCGCGTGTACTTGCCGCTTAAAAGCCCGCCGGCCAGCGGGCTCCAGACGAGCACGCCGAGGCCCTGGTCGGCCGAGATCGGCAAAAGCTCGTATTCGGCCTCGCGCGAATAGAGCGAATAGTGGATTTGCTGGGAGACGAAGGGCTCGCGCCGGTCCTCGCCGGCGATCCGCAAGGCCTTCATGATATGCCAGCCCGAATAGTTCGAGCACCCGACATAGCGGACCTTGCCCTGTTTCACGAGCGTGTCGAGCGCCTCCATCGTCTCCTCGAGCGGGGTCTGGCCATCCCATTCGTGCACCTGGTAGAGGTCGATGCGGTCGGTCCTGAGGCGCCTGAGACTTTGCTCGCACTGGGCGATGATGTGATGGCGCGACAGCCCCTTGCCGTTTGGACCCTCGCCCATGGTGAAGCGGACCTTGGTGGCGAGCAGCCATTTGTCGCGCGACGCGTCGGCGGAAAGAACCTCGCCGATGATCTCCTCGGATTTGCCCTGGGCATAAATATTGGCGGTGTCGATGATGTTGACGCCCTTGTCCCAGCACATGTCGATCTGGCGGCGCGCCCCGGCGGCTTCGGGACCGCTGATCGCGCCTATATTGCCGAAGGTCATGGTGCCGACGGCGAGGGTCGAAACCTTGAGGCCGGAGCGGCCGAGCAGACGATAATCCATGAGATGGCTCCCTGAATGGTTTTGACCGCAGTCTGGACCCATGTCGGCCGCTGCCGCAAGGATTGGATGGCCGTCATCGGCCGGTCCGGGAGAATCGTGGCGCCCGATCGAGGCGTATTGGAGATTTGGCCTTGAGCGCATGCGCACCGTCGCCCTGGCGCGAGCGGGGTCCGGCAGTGGCTTTGCCTGCTTCCTGCTCGGCCTAGTTGTGGTCTTCCGGAATTTGCGGCAACGGCATGAATTCGATGCCGTCCTCGACGAGATCGTTCACCTCGTCCCGGGTCGCCTCGCCATAGATGCCGCGCGCTTCGACTTCGTGGAAATGGATTTTTCGCGCCTCGGTGGCGAACCTGTCGCCGACATAGTCGGCCTCGGATGTGAGGGCGTCGCGCAATTGCCTGAGGGCGTCGCGCAACTGCGCCTGCTGCGGATGACCGGCGGAAAAGGTCATCTTCTCGCCGGACTTGTCGCCGGTCCGGGGAAGCTGCGGCGGCGGCGTTTCAGGGCGCGACCTGTCCTCGCCCGAGCGGGCCACGGCCGGCGCCATGATGGATTTCTGGACATTGTGCGTCGAACAGATCGGACAGGTGACGATACCCATCTCGACCTGTTGGTCGAACGCCGCCGCGTTCTTGAACCAGGCATCGAACGCATGCCGGTTTTCGCACACGAGCGAATAATGGATCACGCCTTCACCCTTTCACAACTGCGCCTATTCTGGCCCATCTTCGTTAACGCTTAGCGAAAAGTCACGGCGATTGGCAAGCGCCGGCAGCCGTCGCCGCGCATCGGCGACCAGATCGAGGTCGAGTTCGGCAAGGAGCACGCCGTCAGTGTCGTCCGGCTTTTCGGCGACAATGCGGCCCCAGGGATCGACAACAAGCGAATGTCCATAGGTCTTGCGCCCGTTCTCGTGCGCCCCGCCCTGAGCGGCGGCGAGGACGAAGGAACCGGTCTCGATGGCCCGGGCCCTGAGAAGGACGTGCCAATGCGCCGCTCCCGTCGGCACGGTGAAGGCCGCCGGCACCGTCATCACCTCGGCGCCGGCTGCGGCGAGACCGGCATAGAGCGCCGGAAAGCGCAGGTCGTAGCATACCGAAAGCCCAAGCCTGAGCGCCCCGGCCCTGGCCACAACCGCCCGGTCGCCGCCACGATAAGTCTCGCTTTCGCGATAGGGCCGATCGCCCGGCGGATCGGCATCGAACAGGTGAATCTTGTCGTAACGCGCCAAAAGCGCGCCGTCCGGCGAAAACAGCAGCGATCGGTTGGCGAAACGCCCGTCCTCGAGCGCGAAGGCCATCGAACCAACATGCAGGAAAATGCCGAGTTGGTTTGCCAGGGCGGCGAGTTCGGCCACGAACCGGTTGCCGGCGAATGGCGGGGCGACGCGGCCGAGTTCTTCGCGGTCGCGGACGAAGGCCACGCTCATTTCCGGGGTGAGAACATAATTGGCGCCCGCCGCCGCCGCCGCGCCTGCGAAAGCCGAAACGGCGGCGAGATTGGCTGCCGGGTCGGTGCCCGACCGGAGCTGGACCAGCCCGACGCGGGTGGTGGCCGCCACTACGAGGCGAGCAGCGGATCGAGCGCGCCGGTCATGTCGAGCGCCGCCAGGTCGTCATAGCCGCCGATATGGGCGGTATCGATGAAGATCTGCGGCACCGTCCGGCGGCCGTTGGCGCGTTCGGTCATCCTGGCTCGAAGCGCCGGATCCTCGACCGTGATCTCGGTGAATTTTTGTCCCTTTTCCATGAGCAGCGCCTTGGCGGCATGGCAATAGGGGCAATAGGGCGTGGTGTAGATTTCAATCCTGGCCATGTGATGCCATCCGTTTAATATTCTGATTATCATATATTGCTCGGCTCGGCGATTTCCAGTCCCGGCACGACCCGCGCGAAGCTGATGACATCGATGTGATCGAATCCGGCCCGCCTGAGCGCCCGCGCCAGCGCCGATACCGTGGCGCCGGTGGTCAGGACGTCGTCGACCAGAACCAGCGGCCGCCCGGCCCAGCGTCCGGCCGCCCCGGCATCGACGGCGAAGGCGCCGGCGACGTTGCGCCGCCGCTGTTCGGCATTGAGACCGACCTGCTGGCGGGTATGGCGCTTGCGGCGCGCCAGGTCCGGCGCGAAATCGAGACCGAGCGAGTGCGCCAAGTGCCGGGCCAATTCCGCCGACTGGTTGTAGTGTCGCCGCCATTGCCGGAAGCGATGCAGCGGCACCGGCACGAGCACGGGATTGCCGGGCCAGAACTCGGCCCCTGCGCGCCGCATGGCGGCGGCGGCGAACCGGGCCAGCTCGGGATGATCGCCATACTTGAAGCGCGAGACAATGCGGGCGCTCATTTGCGAATAGGCGAAGGCGGCACGCGCCCGCGCATAGACCGGCGGATCGGCGAGCGCTTCGGCCGACACGGCGCCCTTGCCCATGTCACTGGCAAAGGGCAGGCCGAGCACCGGACACATCGGCGCCGTGATCGGGACGAGCGCCTGCCAGCAGCTCGTGCACAGCCCGTCCGGCTCGGCAACCGGCGCCGAACAGGCGATGCAGACCGGCGGATAAAGGAAATCGAGCAGCGCCCGCCCCGCGGCGCGCAGCGGCGGCGGCATCCCGAAAGCTGTTTTGACTTTGGCATCCGGCACGCTCATAAGCGCCAGACTGGCACGCAAACCGCATCGCTGTCGCCGCAAATCCATAAGGAAATGTGCTGATGTCCTCCGGCTTGGCCCCACCTGCCCTGTTCGATCGCGCCCTGATCGCGGCGCGGCGGGCGCGGGCGCCGGCCGGAGGCGACTTCGTCACCGAACTGGTGCTCGCCGAACTTGCCGAACGCCTCGCCAGCGTCAACCGACGCTTTGCGCGGGCGGCGCTTGTCGGCCCGACGCTTTCGGGCCTCGACGTGGACCTGCCGATGGTGGACGCGCTCGAACTGGTGCCGACGCTGACGCCGCGACATAGCGACGACATGCCGGCGCTGGCGACAGGCGTCTACGACCTCCTCGCCTCCATGCTCGACCTGCAGGCGGTCAACGACGTGCCAGGAACGCTCATGCGCCTGCGCCGCCGCCTGAAACCGGACGGCCTGTTCCTCGCGGTGGCGCTCGGCGGGGCGAGCCTTGGCGAGTTGCGCGCCGCCTGGATCGCCGCCGATGCCGGGATCGCCGGCGGCGCCTATGCCCGCGTCGCCCCGTTCATGGACGTGCGCGACGCCGGTTCCTTGTTGCAGCGCGCCGGCTTTGCCATGCCGGTCAGCGACAGCGACACGCACAGGGTACGCTATGCCGATCCCTTGCGGCTGATGCGGGAGATCAAGGGGCTCGGCGCCGCCAATCCGATGGCCGACAAGCCGCGCCGGCCGGTGACGCGCCGCCACCTCGTCGCGGCCATGGCCGCCTATCCGCGGGACGGAGACGGGCGGATCACGGCGACGCTCGAGCTGATCTGGATGAGCGGCTGGGCGCCGGATGATGGCGGCCGGGGATCGGCGATCTAGAGAGGAAACCTGACGGGCGGAACTAGTTCAGCACGCCGCCGGCATTGACCAGCGAGGCGTTGGCCGCGTCGGACATGCCGCCGAACAGCCCGTTGAGGCCGCCACCCATGACGCCCATGGCGCCGATGATGACCATGGCGATGGCCGCCGCGATCAATGGATATTCGATGCCGGGCCCGCCGCCTTCGTCCGCGAGAAAAGACCCGATCCGACCCGACACTGCCTTCATCGCCCAATGCCTCCAGACAACCGGCGCGTGCCGGAAACAAATTCAGGGACGCGGCGCCACGCCGCTGACTGGCCTATAACAGGTCGCACAGGGGGGCGATCAGCGGCAGATCGGCAGGCGGCATCGGATATTCCCTCAGCGCTTGCGGACGCACCCATTTGAGCGCTTCGTGTGCGTGCGGTCGCGGGTGTCCTTCCCACTTCCGGCAGACAAAAACT
>JAHJQZ010000026.1 GCA_018818925.1 Alphaproteobacteria bacterium | reverse complement strand
TAAGGCAGGCCGGCCTCGCGCAGGCGCTGCACCGCGATGGTGGTGCGCGGCATCTGCATCAGCGACAGGATGCCTTCCTGCATGCGCGCACCGCCCGAGGCGGTGAAGATGATGAAGGGCGTCCGCTCCTCGACCGCGCGTTCCATCGCCTTGACGATGGCCTGGCCGGCGGCCATGCCGAGCGACCCGGCCATGAAATCGAACTCATGCACCGCGACCGTCACGTCGAGGCCGACGAGGCGACCACTGGCAGCGATGATGGAATCGTCGGTGCCGGTCTTGGTGCGGTTTTCCTTGAGGCGGTCGGAATAGCGCTTGACGTCGCGGAACTTCAGCGGGTCGGTCGCGACCTGCGGGCTCGGCAGCAGGTCATAGACGCCGTCATCGAGGAACAGACGCAGCCGGTCATGCGCCTTGACCTTCATGTGGTGGCCTGAATTCGGCACAACCCACTGATTTTCCTCAAGGTCCTTGTAGTAGACGAGCTCGCCCGATTCCGGGCATTTGATCCAGTAGTTTTCCGGCGTCTCGCGCTTGTTGAGAAGCGACCGGATTCTGGGCCGGACAACGTTATTGATCCAGTTCATGGAAAGGAGTGAACCTCTTTTTTCTTTCCGCCTGCCCCGTTCATATAGGTGCAACAAGGGACATTATCAGGTCCGCCTTTGCGAGGCAAAGCCGCCGGTGTATGGCGGTTAAGTGCTCGTCCGAAGGCATGCGGCTTCTGTCAGGCCCGGGCCCGGCGCACGCCGCTGGCCAGTTCGCGCACCAGCTTGTGCACAGCTTCGATTGTTCCGGCCGTGGCCTTGCCGCAATCGAGACTGGTGGCGATGGCCGACACCAGCGCCGAGCCGACGACGACGCCGTCGGCGTCGCGCCCGATGATGGCGGCGTCCTCGGGCGTCTTGATGCCGAACCCGACCGCCACCGGCAGGTCGGTATGCGACTTGATCCGCTTGACCGCCGCGCCGATTGCGGCGCGATTGGTGATCGCCGCCCCGGTGATGCCGGTCATGGACACGTAATAAACGAAGCCCGAGGTGTTTATCAGGACCGTGGGCAACCGCCTGTCGTCGGTGGTCGGCGTCGTCAGTCGGATGAAATTGAGGCCCGCACCGATGGCGGGCAGGCACAGCTCGCTGTCTTCCTCGGCCGGCAGGTCAACGACGATCAGTCCGTCGACGCCCGCCGCGGCGGCATCGGCGACGAAGCGTTCGACCCCGTAGATGTAGATCGGGTTGTAGTAGCCCATCAGCATGATCGGCGTCCTGTCGTCCTTTTGCCGGAAGCGCCGCACCCTCCCGATCGTGCCGGTCAGCGTCTCGCCGGCGGCCAGCGCCCGCTGGCCGGCGAGCTGGATGGCCGGTCCGTCGGCCATCGGGTCGGAAAACGGCATGCCGAGTTCGATCAGGTCGGCGCCGGCACCCGGCAGCCCGTCGAGAATGGCCTGCGCGGTATCCGGGTCGGGATCGCCCGCCATCACGAAAGTCACAAAGGCCGGCCTGTTCTCGGCGGCGCATTCGGCAAAGCGCCTATCAATTCGCGTGGCGGTCATGGGAAATATCGTTCCGGGGCTTTGGGTTCTGGCCAGCCATTGCCGCGACGAACGCGAGGGCGCCGGCTGCATGCATCTAGTTGCAGCCAAAAGGCAATGTCAACCGGACGCAAAAGCGCCACGGCCTGGGGGGACCGTGGCGCTGATCTTTGCTCGCGAGTATTGCCTAGTCGCGGATGCCGGCGGCCTGTGTGTCGGCGGAAGTCGTGAGACCATCCAGCAGCTCCGCAAATTCCACGATGAATTCATTGGTCATTTTGACTGCCTTTTGCCAGAAACAGTTTGGCTAACGAGGAAATGGTGACAGAACGTGTCATGTCTGCCAATGGTCGCAGGCGCACACTAGTTATGCGCCTCACGCATGACTACTCTGGTTTTATGCTTATTTTACATGGATTAGCAGATTCTGAGGTCCGCTGGAGCATGGTGCGAAAGGTGGAAACCGGTTTTGCGCATCAAGCGATGCGACCCCAAACAGATGAAGCGACGAAGCGGTTCGACCTGAACGCGCGCCGCTCTAGACGACCAGCGACGGGTCCTTTTCGAGATAGCGACCGACCGATTCCACGTCCTTGTCGCCGCGGCCGGACATGGTCAGAACGATCGATTTGTCCTTGCCCATCCCTGGCGCGAGCTTGAGCACCTGGGCGAGGCCGTGCGCCGATTCGAGTGCCGGGATGATGCCCTCGTGCCGGGTGCAGATCTGGAAGGCGGCCAGCGCCTCCCGGTCGGTGATCGGCACATAGGTGACGCGGCCGGTGTCCTTGAGCCAGGAATGCTCCGGGCCGACGCCGGGATAGTCGAGCCCGGCCGAAACCGAATGGCCTTCGAGGATCTGCCCGTCCTTGTCCTGCAACAGATAGGTGCGGTTGCCATGCAGCACGCCGGCGCGGCCGCCGGTCATCGAGGCGGCATGGCCGTTCTCGACCTCGATACCGTAGCCGCCGGCTTCGGCGCCGTAGATGGCGACCTCGGGGTCGTCGAGGAAGGGATGGAAGGTGCCGATGGCGTTGGAGCCGCCGCCGATGCAGGCGACGATCGCGTCCGGCAGCCGGCCGGTCGCTTCGATAATCTGCTGTTTCAGTTCGTCGCCGATCACCGACTGGAAATCGCGGACCATTTCCGGATAGGGATGCGGCCCCGCCGCCGTGCCGATCAGGTAATAGGTGGTATCGACATTGGTCACCCAGTCCCTCAAGGCTTCGTTCATGGCGTCCTTGAGCGTGCCGGCGCCGGCGGTGACCGGCCGCACCTCGGCGCCAAGGAGCTTCATGCGCAACACGTTCGGCATTTGCCGCTCGACATCGGTGGCGCCCATGAAGACGGTGCAGGGAAATCCGAACCTGGCACAGACCGTCGCCGCGGCGACGCCGTGCTGGCCGGCGCCGGTCTCGGCGATCACCCGCGTCTTGCCCATGCGCCTGGCCAGAAGGATCTGCCCGAGGCAATTGTTGATCTTGTGCGAGCCGGTATGGTTGAGGTCCTCGCGCTTGAAATAGATTTGCGCCCCGCCATATTCGGCGCTCAGCCGCGCGGCGTGATAGAGCGGCGAGGGGCGACCGACATAATGGGTGTGCAGTTCGGCGATCTCGGCCTTGTAGGCCGGATCGATCTTGGCGGCCCGATAGGCCGCTTCCAGATCGAGGATCAGCGGCATCAAGGTTTCGGCGACGAACCGTCCGCCGAACGGGCCGAAGCGGCCGTGTTCGTCAGGCCCGTTACGCAGGGAATTGGCGCCGCTCGTCATGATACCTCGGTGCTGGAAGCCTTGAACTATAGTTCTGCCGCCGCTGCGCGCGCCGCGGAGATGAAGTCGGCAATCAGTGCCGCGTCCTTGACGCCGGGTTCGCGCTCCACCCCGGACGAGACGTCGATACCAAGAGGCCGCACTTTTTTCAGCGCCTCGCCCACATTCTTCGGCGTCAGCCCTCCGGAAAGCATGAAGCCGACCTCCTGGTCAAGCCCGGCGAGCACCTGCCAGTCGAAGGCGACGCCGCGCCCGCCCGGAAGCTCCGAGTTCTTGGGCGCCTTGGCGTCGAGCAGCAACCGGTCGCACACCTCCTCATAGGGGCCGATCTGATCGAGATCGTTGCTGGCGCCGATGCCGATGGCCTTGAGGATGGGAATGCCGGCGCCGGCGCGGATGGCATCGACCCGGTGCGGCGACTCGGGCCCGTGCAGCTGGATCCAGTCCGGATCGAGCGCCGCGATTTCGGCCACCTGCGAATTGTCGGGATTGACCAGAAGCACGACGCTTTCGATGCGGCCGCGCGCCAGCGAGATCATCTCGGTCAGCGGGTCGAGTTCGACATGGCGGGGCGAGCGCGGAAAGTGGACGAAGCCGACCATATCGGCACCGGTCTCGATGACGGCCTCCAGGATTTTGGGCGACCTGACGCCGCATATCTTGATGATGGGGCTATAGCTCATGCGAATGGCCGTTGGGTTCGCGTCCTATTCCAACTCAAGGAGATCGTCGGTGGCAGGCAGGCCCTTGCGGGCGGGCGCCGGCATGGCGGGGCGCCGGATCGTATCGAGTTCGCGCCCGAGACGCTCGGCTTCCTTGCGGAATCTGCGGCGTTCGCGACGCTGCCGGCCCTGGGTCAGCCATGTGGCGAGACCGCCGAGCACCACGCCGACGAGCAGCATGGCGTAGATCACGGCGAAAAGGGGGACATCGAACGAGGGCAGCCAGGCCGTCTGCAGGCCGAAGGGGTCGAGCCCGACGCGCACGCTCTGCCGGTTGGCCAGCGCGATCAGCACGAGCAGAATGGCGAAGGGCAGGAGCAGGAACCAGCCGACCAGGCGTTTCGTCATCTGCGCGTCGCTTTTGCGTGGGCCATGCGCCCGTTTGTTTGTCTCGACCCTGTCGGTCGCATCGTTCCGGCGAAGATGCAGGCGCTTGACGCGTGCACCATGCTCCCGTCTACTTGTTCAGCCGCTCGCGGATTTCCTTGCCGGCCTTGAATTGTGGCACGTATTTCTCGGCAACCGCGACCTGTTCGCCGGTACGCGGATTGCGACCGGTGCGTGGCGGCCGGTTCTTGATGGAAAAAGCGCCGAATCCCCTGAGCTCCACGCGGTCCCCTCGCGCCAGGGCATCGCCGACCTCGCCGAGAATGGCGTTGACGATGTTTTCGATGTCCCGCTGAAACAGATGCGGGTTCTCTGCAGACAGCTTTTCGATCAGTTCAGACTTAATCATGACTGCCCCCCGAAACGGCGTTCATAGAAAACCGTTAGTCGACAAGGTTTTCAGCCTGCCAAAGCGAAACCAGCCCGTCAAGCGCGTTGGTGCTACCGCCACCAAGACCGACCAGTGAAAGCGCCTGTCCGCCGGCATAGCGCAACAGCTGCGCCAACCCGTCTTCGGCAGGAGGATAGTGGGTGAAAACCGGAAGGCCCTCCCCGATGTTCCATTGCTGTTCGAGCCAGACAATTGCTTCCCGCTCGCCGCCGAACGCGTCGGCTAGAGCCGCCGCCACGGCCTGGCGGCCGGTCAGGATGCGTCCGTCGGCCAGTTCGAGCACGGTGTCGCGTTCGATGCCGCGCCGTTCGGCGACGATGTCGACAAACCACTCGTAGCTGTCGTCGACCAGGCGCTGCAGGCTCTGGCGCACCGCGCCGGTCATCGGATCGTCGAGGTCGGGCTCGGCCTTGAGCGGGCCGGTCTGCACCTTGTCGAAATCGACGCCGATGGTGTCGAGCAGCTTGCCGGCGTCGACATGACTGTAATAGACGCCGATCGAGCCGACGATCGACAGCCGGCGGGTAAAGATGCGATTGGCGGAGATCGCCGTCATGTAGGCGGCCGAGGCGCCCAGTTCGGCGATGGTCGCGACGACCGGCTTGACCTCGCGCAGACGGCTCAGCGCGTCGTAGAGCTCCTCGCCGCCGGCGGTGGTGCCGCCCGGAGAGTTGATCGCGACGATCACGGCCTTGACCGCATCGTCCTCGATCATGGCCTCGATCGCATCAAGACGGCCGGGATCGGTGGCGATAACGCCGTCGATGACGATGCGGGCGACATGGTCTGAATTGCCGCTGCCGGGCAGTGCGAAGCGCCCGGCAAGGGCCAAAACCGCCACGGCCAGCGCGACAAAGGCGACAAGGCGCCAGCGCCCGCGGGCGCGCCGCAGGACGCGCGCGGCGGGAACGGCATGGGCGAAATCGGGGTCGTCAGTCATTCATCTGATACCGCAGCACTCGGG
>JAHJQZ010000174.1 GCA_018818925.1 Alphaproteobacteria bacterium | reverse complement strand
GTCCACTGCGCATCCAATCCGATAAGGACACACAGACTTTCGAATCCGTCACTACCACCTGGCCCACGAATATTAACGTGGTTCCCATCGTCTACGCGTTTCCGCCTCGACTTAGGGGCCGGCTAACCCTGCGCTGATTAGCATTGCGCAGGAACCCTTGGACTTTCGGCGAGAGTGTCTCTCACACTCTTTGTCGCTACTCATGTCATCATTCGCACTTCCGATACCTCCACGGCCCCTCACAGGTACCGCTTCACAGGCTTACGGAACGCTCCGCTACCGCGTGCAGCAAGCTGCACACCCTAAGCTTCGGTGCATGGCTTTAGACCCGTTACATCTTCGCCGCAGGATCGCTTGACCAGTGAGCTGTTACGCTATCTTTAAAGGATGGCTGCTTCTAAGCCAACCTCCTGGTTGTCTATGCAATCCCACATGCTTTCCCACTTAGCCATGACTTGGGGACCTTAGCTGTAGGTCAGGGTTGTTTCCCTCTTGACGACGGACGTTAGCACCCGCCGTCTGTCTGCTGGATAGTACTCGTGGGTATTCGGAGTTTACTTAGGTTTGGTAAGACGGTGAGTCCCCCTAGCCCATGTAGTGCTCTACCCCCCACGGTATTCGTCCAACGCTCTACCTAAATAGATTTCGCGGAGAACCAGCTATTTCCGAGTTTGATTGGCCTTTCACCCCTAGCCACACGTCATCCCCGTCTTTTTCAACAGACGTGGGTTCGGTCCTCCAATAAGTGTTACCTTATCTTCAACCTGCACATGGCTAGATCACCCGGTTTCGGGTCTAATCCAACTAACTAAGTCGCCCTATTCAGACTCGCTTTCGCTGCGCCTACACCTAACGGCTTAAGCTTGCTAGTTAGACTAAGTCGATGACCCATTATACAAAAGGTACGCCGTCACCCTTGCGGGCTCCGACTGATTGTAAGCATCCAGTTTCAGGAACTATTTCACTCCCCTCGTCGGGGTGCTTTTCACCTTTCCCTCACGGTACTTGTTCGCTATCGGTCGCTGAGGAGTACTTAGGCTTGGAGGGTGGTCCCCCCATCTTCGAACAGGATTTCACGTGTCCCGCCCTACTTGATATGCCAGCTTGGCTTGTCCCATACGGGGCTGTCACCCGCTATGGCCGGTCTTTCCAGACCGTTCTGGTAAGTTTCACTGGTCGCCTGGTCCGCGTTCGCTCGTCACTACTAGCGGAGTCTCGGTTGATGTCCTTTCCTCCGGGTACTTAGATATTTCAGTTCCCCGGGTTAGCTCCCTTTCGGGTGACCTTACGGTCGGGTTTCCCCATTCAGAAATCCACGGATCAAAGCTTATTCGCAGCTCCCCGCAGCTTATCGCAGCGTATCACGTCTTTCATCGCCTCTCAGCGCCAAGGCATCCACTGAATGCTCTTAAGGCACTTGATCGTTCTCATTATCGATGTCCGCAAGTTGCTGCCGCCTTTTGTCTCGGCAGGTTCCCAACGAACAGAACGATTGCCGGATTCTTGAGAAATCCGGCGTTTTGATCGGTCAGATCAAAAAAAACCAAAATTCACGAAATCACGCTCCTCTCCCCGGGGTACGGGTCAAACAAGGAATGTGATTTTCTCTTCACAATGAAAATGATCGGGCAGAAGCGCCTCGCGGCGGCAACTGCCGAACCTGTTCTTTGACACAAGCGAGTAATGGTGGAGCCAGACGGGATCGAACCGACGACCTCATGCTTGCAAAGCACGCGCTCTCCCAACTGAGCTATGGCCCCGATTGGGTGAATGGTGGGCCCGGGTAGACTCGAACTACCGACCTCACGCTTATCAGGCGTGCGCTCTAACCACCTGAGCTACGGGCCCACTGGATCGCGTTCCGGAGCGTGCTCAGGAAAAGTGGATACCACTTTCCCGATTCGAACGCGCGGCCGCGCAAACCACGAACCGGTAATGCACTGGTGTGGCATGCCGATGACGCGTGAAACGTCGCTTGTGTGAAGAAAGAGAAACGAAGGCGGCGAAGTCCCGCAAAGTCAGCCTTGACTGGCTGACATGTGTTCCAATGAAAGAACAATAGGCCCAAATTCTTGCGAATAGGCGCCTGAAGCTCAATCCTTAGAAAGGAGGTGATCCAGCCGCAGGTTCCCCTACGGCTACCTTGTTACGACTTCACCCCAGTCGCTGACCCTACCGTGGTCGGCTGCTTCCTTGCGGTTAGCGCACCGGCTTCGGGTAGAACCAACTCCCATGGTGTGACGGGCGGTGTGTACAAGGCCCGGGAACGTATTCACCGCAGCATGCTGATCTGCGATTACTAGCGATTCCGACTTCATGCACTCGAGTTGCAGAGTGCAATCCGAACTGAGACGGTTTTTCGGGATTAGCTCACTCTCGCGAGTTGGCTGCCCTCTGTCACCGCCATTGTAGCACGTGTGTAGCCCAGCCCGTAAGGGCCATGATGACTTGACGTCATCCCCACCTTCCTCCGGTTTATCACCGGCAGTCTCCGCAGAGTTCCCAGCATTACCTGATGGCAACTGAGGATAGGGGTTGCGCTCGTTACAGGACTTAACCCAACATCTCACGACACGAGCTGACGACAGCCATGCAGCACCTGTCTCCGGGCTCCCCGAAGGGCACTTCTCTCTTTCAAGAGAATTCC
>JAHJQZ010000025.1 GCA_018818925.1 Alphaproteobacteria bacterium | reverse complement strand
GCTCAATGCGCATCATTGAGCCGGGACGGTTGCCCCGGCGCCTTGCGGTCGATCAGACCGTCCGGCCCATGCGCGTTGAACTTGATCACCCAGTCGCGGACGATATGCAGCGTCACCCCGCCGATCCCGGCCGCCTCCGTCCGCGTGGCGCCGTCATAGATCGCCGCAACCGCCATAAGCCGACGCGCCTGTCCACCGTCCTTGGATCGCCTGGCGGCAGCCCTGCATGTCTGCGCATCAAAATCGTCCCGAAGCGGTATGGGCATGGCGAACCTCCTCCGTTCGCCATCTTGAATCAGCCAAAAGCTGATTTGAAAAGCCGTCCCGAGTCACAGTCTCAGGGACTTGGTATTAGGCCTTCCTTAGCCCTTAAAAGCCAGAAACCTGCAGAGCAGTTGTTCAATTCTAGCGATTCCGCCGCTCAACATCATCTTCTATCCAAAAAGTGGACGCCGGTGCTGCAAAACTCCAGCAGTAATAATTGGCAGGCGACGACACGTTCGTGTCCGCGAACGCCGGCTTGCCGAGATCGCTGCTGACAAATTTGAAACCCCTGGAATGCGGGGACAAGATGGGGACAACTATGCGTGCACCAAAAGAGAACAAACCGATGCATTTGGTACGCTTCATCGAGTTTGCGTACAGAGCAAGCGATTGAAATGAATAGTCAATGTGCCACTCAGCAACTGAACCCTGCCGCTCATAACGGTCTGGTTGCAGGTTCGAGTCCTGCCGGGCCCACCATTCCGCATCGGCAGCGGAGCTTGAAAATCCGTCCGCGAAATGGATTTTCAAGCGCTGCGTGAACAAAGACCTGGGCGCGGTCAGGTTTCTTCTTGATTTTCCGGCATTTTCAGCATGAGCAGACGCGGCGGCGTCGGCAACCTTTGCCGCGATATCCTTTTTGGCAGTCCAGGCTTCGCGCTTCTGACACTGGCGTGGCCGCTATTGTCTCAGGTCCGGGGCGGTTCGGCGTCGAGGGCATCCGGCCTGGACTGCGGCGGATTGCGGAAGGGCAGGGCCAGCGACCACAGCAATTGCGTCGGCTTGTCGTCCTGCCATTCGATCAGCCCGACCCGCATGTTGTCGTGGCCGTCGCGCGGCTCGGGCACATAGGTGCGGAACAGCCGGTCCCAGACGCTGAGGGCGAAGCCGTAATTGCTGTTGGTTTCCAAGGTGTAGACCGAGTGGTGGACGCGGTGCATGTCCGGGGTCACCAAGACGAGGCGCAGCACCCGGTCGAGGGCGGGCGGCAGCCTCAGATTGGCATGGTTGAACAGGGCCGAGCCGTTGACCAGCGCTTCGAAGGCGACGACAACCAGCGCCGGCGCGCCGATCAGCACCACCGCCGCCGACTTGATGAAGACCGACAGAACGATCTCGACCGGGTGGAAACGGATGGCGCTCGATGCGTCGAGATCCTCGTCGGTATGGTGGACGCGATGAATGCGCCACAGGACCGGCACCTTGTGGGTGATAAGGTGCTGGCCCCAGATGACGAAATCGAGCAAGGCGATACCAAGAATCCACTGGGCCCAGACCGGCACGCCGAGCCAGTAGAACAGGCCGAACGCGTTGGCCTCGGCCCAGAGCGCCGCGACGGTCGCGGTCACCGGCACAAGCACAAAAACCACCAGCGTCGCCAGATAGTCGCTCGCAAGGATGCCGAGATTGGTCAGCCAGCGCCGGCCGCGCGGAAAGCGCCGCTCGCGCCGCGGCATCAGCGCCTCCAAAAGGCTCATCGCCAAAAAGATCGAAACGAACAGCGCAAAGCGGAAGGCGCCTTCGCCGAAACCTAGAATTGTCATATGCGAATATTCCGATGTGTCGATCAGGCTAGCATGGCTCTCGCTCACGCGCACTGCACATTGCGGTGAAATCCGCCGGTCAGGGCCGTTTGAGCCGGGCCCGCGCCGCCCGCTCGATGGCGGCGATGACCAGCTTGTCGAGTTCGAGATGGTCGGAGAGCATTTCCAGCCACCTGAGCTCTTCCTGGCGCACCTCGAGATCGACGGCGACGACCTCGACCGCCAAGGCATAGGCGGTGTCGAAAAGCCGTTCGGGGAAATCGGCGAAGATGAAATCGAGCACGTCGTCGAGGTCGTTGGCGCGCTGGGTCAGGTCGAGCGCGTCCTTGGCGATCGCCGGCAATTGCATGCGGTCGAAACCGGCAAAGACCGGCAGTCGCGCCGCCAGGGCGTCGATGCGTTCGATCTCGCCGTCGCTCAGCGTGCGGTCGGCGGCGGCCGAGACCACCATGACGTAGATGAGCGCTTCCTGTGGCGTCAAAGCCATGTCGCAATTCCCCCAGAGAACCGATGGCCATAACTAGGGTGGGCGTCGCGCCGACGCAAGACCCCGTTTGCCGCGGCATCGCCCGGCTTGCCAGCATTGACCTTCGGGCGGGGCTGGTGCATGACGGCCCGGCGCCCGATCGCCTGCGGTCGCGTTCCCCCTTGCTTTTTTTCGAGCCGCCATGTCCGCGCCCAAGCTTCCAGAACTCGATCCCGCCCTGTTCGACGCCGCGCAATCCGCGCGCGCCTGGCCGTTCGAGGAAGCGCGCAAGCTTGTCAGGCGCCTGGAGCGCTCGGGCCGACGCGAGGCGCTGTTCGAGACCGGCTACGGACCGTCCGGCTTGCCGCATATCGGCACGTTCGGCGAGGTCATGCGCACCACCATGGTCAGGACCGCCTTCCGGCTTCTGACCCGCGACGAGATTCCGACGCGGCTCCTGTGCTTTTCGGACGACATGGACGGCATGCGCAAGATTCCGGACACGGTGCCCGATCCGGAGGCGCTCAGGCCCTATCTGCAGTTTCCGCTCAGTCGCGTGCCCAACCCGTTCGGCGACGATTATTTGAGCTTTGCCCATCATAACAACGCCATGCTGCGGCGCTTTCTCGACCATTTCGGCTTCGATTACGAATTCGCCAGCGCCACCGACTACTACACCTCCGGCCGCTTCGACGAAAAGCTGGTCGAGGCGGCGAGGCGCTACGACGACATCATGAAGGTGATGCTCCCCACCCTCGGTGCCGAGCGGCAGGCGACCTATTCGCCCTTCCTGCCGATCTCGCCGCAAACAGGTCGGGTGCTCTATGTGCCGATGAGGGCGGTCGATGCCGAAAAGGGCACCGTCACCTTCAAGGACGAGGACGGCACCGAAATCACTCTGCCGGTCACCGGCGGCAATGTGAAGCTGCAGTGGAAGCCGGATTTCGGCATGCGCTGGGCGGCGCTCGGCGTCGATTTCGAGATGTTCGGCAAGGACCACCAGACCAACGCACCGATCTACGACCGTATCTGCGAAATTCTCGGCGAACCGGCCCCGGATCATTACGTCTACGAGCTTTTCCTCGATGCCGACGGCCAGAAGATTTCCAAGTCCAAGGGCAATGGCATCACCATCGACGAATGGCTCGGCTATGCCAGTCCGGAGAGCCTGGCGCTCTACATGTTCCAGAAGCCGCGCGCGGCCAAGCGGCTCCATTTCGACGTCATCCCGCGCGCCGTCGACGAGTATTACGCCTTCGTCGCCGCCTACCGGCGCCAGAACGCCGACGAGCTTCTGGAGAACCCGGCTTTCCACATTCATGCCGGCCATCCGCCGATGGAAGAGGTGCCGATCTCCTTTGCGCTGCTGATGAACCTGGTTTCGGCCGCCAATGCCGAGGACAAGTCGGTGCTCTGGGGCTTCATTTCGCGCTACGTGCCCGGCGCGACGCCGCAAAACCATCCCGAGCTCGACCGGCTGGCCGGCTACGCGGTCAAGTATTTTGAGGATTTCGTCAAGCCGACCAAGGTGTTCCGCGCCCCGACCGACGAGGAAGCCAGGGCCTTTGCGGCGCTTTCCGACGCCCTTGCCGACCATGTCGGCTCGACCGATGCCGAGGAATTGCAGAATCTCGTCTACGAAATTGGCAAGACTCACGATTTCCCAGAGCTTCGCGACTGGTTCAAATCGCTCTACCAGGTGCTGCTCGGCCAGGACCAGGGCCCGCGTTTCGGCTCGTTCATCGCCCTTTACGGCGTTGTCCAGACGCGCGAGCTGATCGCCGCCGCGCTCAAGGGCGAGCTGCTCAAGGCCAATCCTGAAGGCTGAGGCTCACCCCGCGAGAAATCGCGCCAGATCGCTCGTCACATGGTGGACATGCGGTGTGCCGTCGGCCCGTGCCATTTCCCAATGGTCGCGGTCGGTGGCGACATAGTCCTCGGCTGGCACCACATGCACCGTTGCCATGCCCAACTCGTGCGGCACGACGAGGTTCTTTTCGAGATCGTCGAACATCACCGCCCGCTGGGGATCCACGCCGAACCGGGCGATGAAAAGCTCATAGGCCGCGCGGGCGGGCTTGGGCACGAATTGCGCCGCGCGGATGTCGAACAGGCCGTCGAACAGCCCGGCGCCGCCGATCCGGTTCAGCACTGCCTCGGCATGGCCGGAATCGGCATTGGTGAAGATGAACTTGCGGCCCGGCAGGGCGGCAATGGCGGCAACCAGCGCCGGGTGGGCGAGAACGCAGGAATAGTCGATGGCGTGCACGGTCTTGAGATAGTGCTCGGGGTCGATGCCATAGCCTTCCATCAACCCGCGCAGCGAGGTGCCGTAGCGCTGGTAGAACTGCTTTTGCAGCATCCGCGCCTCGTCATGGGGCAGGCCGGTCACGTCGCCGACATAGCGGGTGATCAACACGTCGATCTGTGCGAACAGGTTGTAGCCACGCGGATACAACGTGTTGTCGAGATCGAATATCCAGTCGGTGACATGGCTAAGCATGGCGGGTGACATCTGTTCGCCTCGAAACGGGAGAACACCCCTAGCCTATTCGGCGTCACCTATGAAGCCGAGTCCGGTGATTTCGGCCTGACGCGATAGGTGCAGCGACGTCCGCCCGCCATCAGGTGCTCCTCGCGGGTCACTTCGGCCTCGGGGGCGAGCAGCGCGCGGAAAATATCGAGTTCCGACCGGCAGAAACCCTGACAGGCCGAAGCGGCGGCGCAGATCGGACAATGATCCTCGACGAGAAGCAGCGTGCCATCCGCGTCCTGTTCGAGCCGCGCCATGTAGCCCTCGGCGGCGCGCAGTTCGGCCAGAAAGGCGACCTTGCCGGCAAGATCGCCGGGACCGACAAGAGCATAGCGCGCCATCTGCCGCGCCTCGCGCTCCGCGATCAGCCGGCCGAGGCCCGCCTCGCCGAAGCTGGTACGGATCATGTCGATCAGTTCGGCATTGAGTTCGGCATGCCGGTCGGGAAAGCGCCGGTGCCCCGCTTCGGTCAGCGCGAAGACGCGGCGCGGACGGCCGCGCCCTTCGGCGACGTCCTCGTGACGCACCAGCCCGGCGCAGCCGAGCACCCCAAGCGCCTTGTGGGCGCCCATGACGGATATGCCGAAGGCGTCGGCCACGGCCTGGGCCGTTTGTGGCCCGCGCGATTTCAGCTGCAAGAGGATGCGGTCGGCGGTCGAGTGCGAGTCCATGCCCTATTTTTTAAACGAGTATGTTGACAAAAGCCAGCGGGCTATTTATAAACAGGATTGTTGAATTAAAGTTTGGCAGGCGCAAGCCGGTCAAAGACAGGATGGCGGGGTATCCGGGCCGGTGCCCCGCCATTTCTGCATTCGCTTTTTGCAAATCCCTATTCTTCGATTCCGGTCGGCAGGCCGTCGAGCGAAAGGGCGTTCTTCTCGGAGCGATAGGCGATCAGCCCCTCGGGGCCCTTGCTCTCGGCCCATTTTGCCAGCGTGTCGCGCTCGCCGGCGAAATCCATGAGCGGCACCTGATAACCGCAAGATGTCTGCACCAGGTCGATGTCGATGACGACGATCTGGCGCCGGCCGGGATAATCGGGGAAAAGGGCACAAAGCCCATCCCAGTCCGGATGCTTTTTTCCCACCACCCTGCCGGTGCCGAACAGCCTCAGAATCTGCGCCAAGCGGATGAACGAGCAGAACATGATCGTCAGCCGGCCGTTGTCGATGAGATGGGCCGCTGTTTCGTTGCCCGAGCCGGTCAGGTCGAGATAGCAGGCCCGGTTCGGGCCGAGCAGGCGAAACGTGTCGCCGCCCTTGGGGCTCAGATTGACATGCCCACCCTTGGCCGGCGCGCTGGCGACGAAGAACACGTTCTGTTCGGCGATGAAGGCGTTGAGCTTGTCGTCGAGAGCTTTGAAGAACTTGGCCATGAGCGCGTCCCGAGGCAATTGGCGAACATGTGGCGATCGCGTTCGGGTTCAGCGCGCGATGTCACCGATTTTGCCACGGCCAGCCGGGTCCGGCAATGCGTCTAGCCGCCGAAGCCCGACTTTCAGCCGCCTTCGGCCCGACCGTCCATCGGTGTCACGATCCCCGCGCTGGTCATGGGTGGGACGGGCGGTGCCTGCGCTAAAATCCAGTTGCGGAAAGCGCGGATATGGGGGGCGTTGCGCCGGCCATGCGGGTAAACGAGGTAATAGCCATAGCCCCTTGTGCATACCAGCGGGAACGGCTGTACCAGCGAGCCGTGCGCGAGATCACCGACATAGAAAGCCGGCGTCAGGATGGCGACGCCCTGACCCGAGCGAGCGACGCTCGCGGCGAGCGCTTGGGAATCGAGCCTCAGGCCGCTCTCCTT
Organism: Alphaproteobacteria bacterium; assembly: GCA_018818925.1. Classification (GTDB taxonomy): domain Bacteria; phylum Pseudomonadota; class Alphaproteobacteria; order Rhizobiales; family Devosiaceae; genus JAHJQZ01. The sequence continues at coordinate 10,350 of JAHJQZ010000025.1, read as the reverse complement.
GCCCGCTCCGTCGAAGGATACCCCGGCGGCTTCGAACCAGATCGACCACCACACGTCGTTGCGGTCGATTAGTGTCAGATCCAACAGGTCGGCCGGCTCGCGGACCTGCCGCGCGGCCCGGGGCGACAGCATCGGGGTGAAGTCGGCCCGGATCAGCAGATGCGCATCGAGCCCTGGCCAATTGCCCTTGCCGGCGCGGATAGCCACGTCGACCGCATCGCGCGAGAAATCGACCAGCCGCGTGTCGATGTCGAATTTGACGGCGATGTCGGGATGTTCGATCTGGAAGCCGCCGATACGCGGCGCCAGCCATTCGGTCGCAAAAGTCTGAGTGGTGCTGATGGCAAGCAGCGCTTCCGCCCGCGCCTGGCTGGCGGCAAATGTCGACCGCATCAGCGCGAAGGACTCGATGATCCCCGGCGCCATCCGCTCGCCGGTCTCGGTCAATGCCAGCTGCCGCGGCTGGCGCAGGAACAGCGGCGCACCGATCCGCTCTTCGAGAAGCTTGATCTGGTAGCTGACCGCCGCCTGTGTCATGCCGAGTTCCTCGGCAGCACGGGTGAAATGCAAATGCCGGGCCGCCGCTTCAAAAGCGCGCAAGGCGGAAAGAGGGGGAAGCCGATCGACCAATGCCATAAATCCTGCTTATGAGAACCTATGCGAATTTCAATTGGACGGCAACCCTGATCAGGTGCACCATCAGGCAGTAACCCACTACAAACTAGCACGGTTTTCCGCCCCAAGAGGATCGTTATGGTTCAAATAGCGTTAAGATTGCCCTTTGGCTGGTTTATCCAGATTGGCCAGAACACCATGCGTTCGACCCGGTCGCCGCGCCGGGCCGTTCAGGATTTGAGGGAATTCTCCCCGCACCTGAAACGCGACCTCGGACTGCGGGACGTCGATTCGCGCGAGCATCGCCTGCGCTGAGCGGCGATGTTCCGGACACCGTGGCCCGGTCGCGACCAATTCGGAATTCGGCTCGCCAGCGAATGGGACCGCAAGAGTCTCAAGGATTGTGGTCACGCGCTCGGTGTGGCACGAATAGCACCTGATCGGTCTAGTGCAGAAAGCGCGCGTGCCCCGATGGCGGAAACGGGCGCCGGGTTCTGTTGGCGGGCATTCAGGGAGTGTTGGACTATGAGAATTTTGGGCACGGCCGCTATCGCGGCGATGATTGCGTGTGTCATCGGGACCGGCGTCAATGCGCAAGACGCCATGTGGGCGTCCGCTCCGACGGCCGATAGCTGGACCGGCTTCTATTTCGGCGGCCAGATAGGCCTTGTCGGCATGAAGAGCCACGAAAAGGGACCGGCTGTTCCGAATGGCGAGGCGTTGCTCGGCGACATACCGGTGCAGGCCGGCGTGTTCGGCGGCTTCCACTGGCAACAGACGGACTGGTGGGTCTGGGGCCTCGATGCCGAACTGAACATCGAACAGGGCGAGTTCTTCTATAATGGCTCGAAGTTCGGCTCCATGGAGATGGACGGCGCCGTGCGCGTCCAAGGCGGCTATCTGGTGGCGCCGAACGTTCTCGCCTATGCCTCGGTCGGCTATTCCTGGGCCCATTTCGACAATCGCGCCTATTATGGCGGCGGCGCAACCGGCGCCGACTTCATCGGCGGCGGCCTCCAGCTCGGCCTCGGCGTCGATGCGATGGTCACCGATACCATCATGGCACGTCTGCAGATGACCTGGGCCCATTACGGCGAGCATGCGGTTTCGAGCGGTGGCGGCGCCGCCACCAGCGAGCCAAGCATGATCGATATCCGTACTGGCGTCGCCTGGAAGTTCTAGGGCCGGTCCAGGCCTAGCGCACGATCAGCGTGCCGGCGCCGTATTCGGTGAACAGCTCGATCAGCACGGCGTGCGGTGTTTTGCCGTTGAGGATGACGACGCCCTCGACGCCGCGATCGAGCGCCTCGAAACAGGTCTCGACCTTGGGGATCATGCCGCCGGTGATGATGCCGTCGCGCATCAGCGCCCGCGCCTCGGCGACGGTCAGTTCCGGAATGAGTTCCTTGTTGGCATCGAGCACGCCCGGCACGTCGGTCAGGAACAAAAGGCGCTTGGCGCGCTGCGAGCCGGCGATGGCGCCGGCAAAGGTGTCGGCATTGATATTGTAGGTGTGGCCGTCGCGGCCGGGGGCCACCGGCGCGATCACCGGGATCATCTCGGAATGGGCCAGAAGATCGATCAGCGTCCTATCGACTTCGACCGGTTCGCCGACGAAACCGAGGTCGAGCACGCGCTCGATATTGGACGTCGGATCGATGGCCTTCTTATGCGCCTTTTCGGCAAAGACCATGTTGCCGTCCTTGCCGCAAAGCCCGATGGCCCATTCACCCTCGGCATTGATCAGCGCCACGATCTGCTTGTTGATCGAGCCGGCCAACACCATTTCGACGATTTCGACGGTTTTTTCGTCGGTGACGCGCAGCCCGCCCTCGAACTTCGATTCAATGCCCATCTTTGCGAGCATCTCGCCGATTTGCGGCCCGCCGCCATGCACGACGATCGGGTTGACCTTGGATTGCTTGAGCATGGCGATGTCCTGCGCGAAGGCCTTGCCGAGCGACTTGCTGCCCATGGCATGGCCGCCATATTTGACCACGACCGTCTTGCCTTCGTAGCGCTGCATGTAGGGCAGGGCCTGGGCGAGAATGGCGGCATCATAGATCGGATCGGGCTGGGTATCGGTCTGGTCGGTCATCAATCGTCCTCGCGGCGCGGCTCCGGGCCGGCGCAAGACCGGCGGGCTGTGTTTCTCTATCGCGAACGCGCCGACTTGTCTGCCCCAATGGCGCCACGGCGGCGGGCGTTTCGGGAGCGCGATTTGTTTGAACCCGTTGTCCCTTTGGCGCGTCTTCTCCCACAACGAGGAGAAGTGCTCATGGTTGGCCGCAACTACATGCCCGTCCTGTTGGCCTCCGGCGCCAGCGCCGTTGTCGTCGCGGCCTGTGTCGCCATGCTGGCCACCCTGCAGACGCTCGTCGGCGCCTGACCGAAGGATGCATGGTTAACAAGACATGAAACCTTTCGGTCGCTCCGTGCGTTTTGGTTTGGTCACGTCCGTCCGCCGAGGGAGTTGTTCCATGCACCGCAGTCCCGTCTACCCGAACCTGATCGGCGCCCTCGCCGTCGCCGTCTTCATTCTCGGCACCGCCGCCGGCACGCTTTCGGTCGTCTCGGCCACCAGCCTTGCCCATATCCATGCCGACCGGAATGGCGGCGACCTTCTCGAACTGGAGCGCATTCTCTAGTCTGTGCCCGGTTGCACCTTTGTCCGGACGGCGCCATTATGGCTGTTCCTCCCGAGTGTTGACCCGTCCGGACCATCATGAGACTGACCATATTGCAGGTGGGCGAGGCCCCGGGGCCTCTGCGCGACCACTATCCGCGTTTCGGCCCGTTCTTCGAGCGCATGTTCGCCGATCTCGACATGGGCTTCTGCTTCGATTCGATCCCCATACTCGACGGCGCGCCCCTGCCCGATCCGGGCGTTGTCGAGGGCGTGATCATCACCGGCTCGGCGCAGGGCGTTTATGACACCCCCGCCTGGATCGATCCTCTGCGCCGCTTCATCCGCGACGCCCATGAGGCGGCAACGCCTATGCTCGGCGTTTGTTTCGGCCACCAGATCATGGCCGATGCGCTCGGCGGCGATGTCAGGAAGTCCGAAAAGGGCTGGGGCATCGGCCGGCATGTCTACGATGTCGTGCCAGGGCACGACGCGCTCGCCGGCCTCGGCAACAGTATCGCCATCGCCGCCAGCCATCAGGATCAGGTGATTGTGCCGCCGCCGGGCGCCGAGACCTTTCTGTGCTCCGACTTCACGCCTCATGCCGGCCTGCTTTACGCCAATGGCGCAGCAATCTCGGTGCAGCCGCATCCCGAATTCGATGTCGGGTTTTCCAGGGCGCTGGTCGAATTGCGCCGCGGCAATCCCCTGCCCACAGAGGTGATCGACGAACGCCTCGCCTCGCTCGACGCGCCGCTCGACAACAAGGCTCTGGCAAAAACGCTGGCGAGGTTCTTGCTAGACGCGGCCGGCTAAACGGTGAAGCCGGCGATCTCGGCCCGCAACGCTTCGATGCCCGTCCCTTTTTCGGACGAGGTGGCGATCAGTACCGGATGGGCGGCCGGGCGCTTGGCGATGGCCTTTTCGGTTTTGGCGATCGCCGCCTCGAGCTCGGCGCTGCCCGGCTTGTCGCATTTGGTCAAAACGACCTGATAGCTCACCGCCGCCTTGTCGAGCTCGTTCATCAGACTGAGGTCATTGGCCCTGGGCCCGTGGCGCCCGTCGACCAGAAGGTAGACGCGCCGGAGATTCGGCCGCCCGGTCAGATAGGCGTGGATCAGCCGCGTCCAGGCCATGACCTTCGGCTTGGGCGCCTCGGCAAAGCCGTAGCCGGGCATGTCGACAATGACGAGCGGCGCCGTTTCCGAAGCGAAGATGTTGAGCTCCTGCGTCCGCCCCGGCGTGTTGGAAGTGCGCGCCAGCGTCGTGCGGCCGGTCAGGGCGTTGATCAGCGAGGACTTGCCGACATTCGAACGCCCGGCAAAGGCGATCTCGATCCCGTCCGGCGCCGGCAGGTCGGCGATGCTGACGCAGCCCTTGACGAAGACGAAAGGCCGGGCGAACAGCAGCCGCCCGGCCTCGATCAGGTCCTCGGATGGGCCCTGGCCCGTCATGTCAGTTTCCCGGCTTGCCGTCGGCGCTCTTTCGCAATCCCAGACTTTGCAGAATATTGCCGAACAGGTCGACCTCGGCGCCGTTGCGCTTCATGATCACCCATTGCTGCAAGAGCGACAGGAAGTTGTTCCAGGCCCAGTAGATGACCAGACCCGCCGGGAACGAGCCGAGCATGAAGGTGAACAGGATCGGCATCAGGTTGAAGATCATCGCCTGGCTGGGATCGGGCGGCGGCGGGTTGAGCTTCATCTGCACCCACATGGTGATCCCCATGACGAGCGGCCAGAACCCCAGATGCAGGAAGCTGCCGATCAGCGGGATGGCGGTCGGGTCGTAGGGAATGAGCCCGAACAGGGTGAAGATATTGGTCGGATCGGGCGCCGCGAGATCACGGATCCAGCCGTAGAACTCGGCATGGCGCATCTCGAGCGAGATGAAGATGACGGTATAGAGCGAGAAGAACACCGGGATCTGGATCAGCACCGGCCAGCAGCCGGCGATCGGGTTGATCTTTTCCTTGGCGTAAAGCTCCATCATCGCCTTTTGCTGGGCGGCCTTGTCGTCCTTGTACTGCTCCTGGATGAGCTTCAATTGCGGCTGCACCACGCGCATGCGCGCCATCGAAGCATAGGAGCGGTTGGCCAGGGGGAAGAACACCAGCTTGACCAGAACCGTCACCGCCATGATGGCGAGGCCGAAATTGCCGAGAATGCCGTAGAGCCATCTGAGGAGCCAGAACAGCGGATAGGTCAGGAAGTGGAACCAGCCCCAGTCGATCAGAAGATCGAGCCGGTCGAAGCCGTGCTGGGTGTCATAGCCGGAAATGACCTCCTCGACCTTGGCTCCCGCGAACACATAGCTCTTGGAGCTTCCGGTCGCCCCGTCGGCCACCACGACTGGGGCCGAGCTGACGAAGCTCGTCTGGTATTCGTCGAACCCTTGCGTGCTACGCCATGAGAACAGCGCATTCATTTCCGAGCCGGGCTCGGCGATGACTGTGGTCGCCCAGTATTTGTCGGTGATGCCGAGCCAGCCGGTGGTATTGTCGAGGCGCACCTGCTGCTCATTCTTGAGGTCGTCGTATTTCCTCGAAATGTAGTTGTTGGCGCCGAGCACGCCGACCGGGCCTTCGTGCTGGATGAAAAAGTTCTGGACCGCCGGCTTGCCGAGGCGCGACACCCGCGCATAGGGGTAGAGCGCAATCGTGTCGCCGCTCTTGTTCTCGACCGCCTGGGTGATGGTGAACAGGTATTTGGCATCGACCGCGAAGGTACGGCGGAAGGTGAGCCCGTCGCCATTGTCGTAGACAAGGGTGACCGGGCTGTCGACCGTGAGCGTTTCCGACCCCTCGGCCAACGACCATTGTGTCGCGGTCGTCGGCACCTTGATGGCGGTGTCGGCCGGCGCCACCCAACCCTGTTCGGCGAAATAGGGCTGCGGCGCTCCGGCGGGCGACAAGAGGGTGATGATCGGCGAGCCCGGATCGACGGTCTCGTGAAAATCCTTGAGCGACAGATCGTCGATGCGGCCGCCGGTGAGATTGATCGAGCCGGCAAGGGCCGGCGTGTCGATCATGACGCGCGCACTGGCCGCCACCGCGTCGGCGCGGCTTTCAAAGGCGCTGGCCGGACCGGCACCGGCCGGCATCGTGCCTGCTTCGCCCGTCGCTGTTGCATCCGGGGTCGCCAGGGCCGCACCGTCGGCCTGTTCCGCCTGCTGCTGGACGGCGAGCTCGGCTTGGCGCTGGGCCTGTTCCATCTGCGGGCCGGCGACGAGATATTGCCAGCCGAACAGGATCGCCATGGCCAGGACGGCGGCGATGATGATGTTACGGTTGTCTTGCATTTGGGTGCGTTTCCGGACGATTGGACGGTTTCTGGCCGTGAACGCGCGCGATCAGGCTCTGAAGATTGGTCACGAGGGTTTCGAACGGCGCCGACAACACGTCGCGCCGCCCGATCACGACATAGTCATGTCGTGACGAAAAGGCGTCGGCGCAAGCCTCAGCCGCCGCGCGCAGCCGCCGCTTGATGCGGTTGCGTTCGGGAGCATTGCCTGCCTTCTTGGTCACGGTGAAACCGACCCCGGTATCGTCAACGCCAGTACTGATCGCCTGAACAACCAGCCCGCTGCGGCTGGCGCGTCTGCCCCGGGCCGCTGCCACAAACTCGGCGCGCGTCTTCAGCCTGCGCATGCGGCCGGACGACCGGCCGGACATTCCGCTCAGGCGGAAAGACGCTTGCGGCCGCGCGCGCGGCGCGCGTTCAGGACTTTGCGGCCATTGCGGGTGGACATGCGGGCACGGAAACCGTGGCGGCGCTTGCGCACAAGGCGGCTCGGCTGGAATGTACGCTTCATCGGACCAAACCGCGCCGGGCACGGTTCCTTCTGTTTCGTTCTGCGCGAGATGGACCGGGGGCAGCCAGACGGTGGCCCCGCCGGCCGCTCGCAATTTCTCGCGGCTTATAAGAAAACGCGTGGCCTAAGTCAACGCGCCCGGCGTCCGTCGCGCCACGATCGCCGCCGCACACGCCGTAAAGCCGCCTTATCAACAAGGGTCACGTCACGGTGATGCCCCGGCGACAAACCGTCGCCGAGACACTAGGTGTGTTCGCACGCCGGGCTCTTGCCGGCAATTCCAGCCTTCAGGAAGCCCCGATTGGCCGACAGCAACATCGCAATGACAGACGACAAGCCCCTGTGGCGCCGGGTTGCCCCGTTCGCAATTCTCGTTGCCGGCCTTTTCGCCGTTCTCGTTTTGGCGGCACAGGCGGGCTTCGGTTTCGACGCGCTGGCGGTCAATTACCAGGTCCTTGCCGACTGGGTCGCAACGGAGCCGGTGCTGGCCAGCCTTGTCGCCTTTGCCGTCTATGCCGTCGCGACCGCCGTTTCCTTTCCCGCCGCCTGGCTTTTGACCGTGGCGCTCGGGCTGCTGTTCGGCTGGCTCTGGGCCGCGGTCGTCGTCGTCTTCGCCGCCACCGCCGGTGCCGTCGGCATATTCCTTGCCGCGCGCCTGGCCTTTGCCGATTTCTTCCGTGCCCGCGCCGGCGGCTGGGTGAAGTCCCTGGCCGACGGATTCAGGAACGACGCCTTTTCCTACATGTTGTTTTTGCGGCTTGTGCCGGCCGTGCCCTTCGTCGTCGTCAACGTCGCCCCGGCCATTCTCGGGGTGTCGCTACGGGTCTTCGCCCTGTCGACCCTTGTCGGCATTGTTCCCGGCGTCTTTGTTTACGCCTTTGCCGGCGAGGGCCTCCGCTCGATCGTATCGGAACGGGCCGAAACCTGCGCCGCCGGCCTGCCGCCCTGCGGCACGCCGTTCACCGCCGGGAGCCTCGTGACACCGGAAATCGTCACCGCCCTTGTTTTGCTGTCGCTTCTGTCGCTGCTGCCGGTTGTGGTCCGGCGCTTCAAGCGGCATCATGAGGGCTGACGCCACTCACCGGATATCCAAATGGCCGAACTCCTGACACCCGATCTGTGCATCATCGGCGGCGGATCGGCTGGCCTCAGCGCCGCCGCGACCGCCCGCGCCTTTGGCGCCTCGGTCGTGCTCGTCGAAAAAGGCGAGATGGGCGGGGATTGCCTCAACACCGGCTGTGTGCCGTCCAAATCCCTGATCGCCGCGTCACGGCTAGCCGAGGCCGGACGGCGCGCCGCCGGTTTCGGCGTCAGCTTCGAGCCGCCGCGCATCAATTTCGGCCGCATTCACGACCACGTTTCCGAGGTGATCGCCTCGATCGCTCCCAATGACAGCGTCGAACGCTTCGAGGGCCTCGGCGTCACAATCATTCGTGGCCGGGGCAGATTCGTCGACAAGAGGACCCTCGAGGCCGACGGTCGGTCCGTCCGCGCCCGGCGCTTCGTCATCGCCGCCGGCTCGCGTCCCGCCATTCCGTCCATTCCCGGCATCGACGGCGTCGATTATCTCACCAACGAGACAATTTTCGACCAGACCCGCAAGCCGGCCCATCTCATCATCATCGGCGGCGGGCCGATCGGAATGGAACTAGCCCAGGCGCATCACCGCCTCGGCTCGGAGGTCACGGTGATCGAGACCGCCGATTTCCTCGCCAAGGACGATCCGGAACTGGTCGGCATCGCCACAAGGCGCATGCAGGAGGAAGGTGTCGCGCTGATGGGGCGCACCGCCGTCATCGGAATCGTGCCAAGCGGCAACGGCATCGCCGTAACCGTCGAAAACGAGCGTGGCAGCGAGACCGTCGTGGGGTCGCATCTGCTCGTCGCCGCCGGCCGCAGGCCCAATATCGAGGATCTCGGGCTCGACGCCGCCCATGTCCGCACCGACCGGCGCGGCGTGGTCGTCGATGCCTCGATGCGCAGCTCCAACCGGCGCATCTACGCCATCGGCGACATTGCCGGCGGGCTGCAGTTCACCCACGCCGCTTCCTATCATGCCGGCCTCGTCATCCGCTCGGCCCTGTTCGGCCTGCCGGCGCGCGAGAACCGGACGATCGTGCCCTGGTGTACCTTCATCGATCCCGAGATTGCCGCGGTCGGTCTCGGCGAGGCCGAGGCGCTGAGGCGCTATCCTGACACGGCACGGATTCTCCGATGGAGCTATGGCGAAAGCGACCGCGCCCGCGCCGAACGCCGCACCGACGGGCTGATCAAGCTGATCACCTTGAAGAACGGCCGCATTCTCGGCTGCACCATCTGCGGCGAGGGGGCCGGCGAGATGATCTCGCTGTTCGCCTACGCCCTCGCCAACCGGCTCAAGGTCGGCTCCCTGATGAAGTTCGTGGCGCCCTATCCGACGCTCGCCGAAATGGCGAGGCGCGTCGCCGTCGAACATTACCGCGGCGCGCTCGGCTCGCCCTGGATCGGGCGCTGGCTCGGCCTCGTTCGCCTCCTGCCCTGAAAAGCCCGGCTGCGTGTATCCACGCGTGTCGGCCGGCTACCGGCTTTTCCTTTGGCGGCAAACCCATTAGCGTGTGGCAATGGTCGAAGAGCAGCCACGCGTACCCGATTTTCTCACCGGCATTTCCGTCAGGCTGATCGCCACGATCATCCTGGTGATCATGCTTGTGGAAGTGGTGATCTACCTGCCCTCGGTCTCCAATTTCCGCGCCAACTGGCTCTCCAACAAGCTGGCGATCGGCGTGGTGGCGGCGCGGGTGCTCGACGTCGTGCCCGACGCCATGAGCCTGCCCGAGACCCTGACCGACCGGCTGTTGACAGCGGCGGGGGCGGTGGCCATCGCCTACAGGCGCGACGGCCAGAGCCAGCTCATCGAGCGCACCGACGTGCCCATGCCGATGGCCGAGGTCACCGCCGACATGCGGCACGACGATCCGGTCAGCCTGATCGGTGGGGCGCTCGAAATGCTGTTCTTCGGCTCGGACCGCACCCTCAGGGTCGTCGGCACGGTGCCAGGAACCAACGCGCTCGTCGAACTGCTCATTTCCGAAGCGCCGCTGCGCGCGGACATGCTGGTCTATTCGCGCAACATCTTCATCCTGTCGCTGATCGTGGCCATGATGACGGCCTCGGTGATCTTCGTGGTGCTGTCGCGTTCGCTCATCCGTCCGATCCGTCGGCTGATTTCCAACATGATGGCCTTCCGTCGCGAGCCGGAAAACGCCACCCTGATCAACGCGCCGTCGCCGCGCCGCGACGAGATCGGCGTCATGGAG
>JAHJQZ010000024.1 GCA_018818925.1 Alphaproteobacteria bacterium | reverse complement strand
GCGCGCATCGAAACCGTTCAGCGTCTCGGTCGCCGCCGCATCGCCGCCCGAGATCACCGCCGTCTCGAGCGCCGTGCCGAGCGCATCGAGATCGGTTGTGAGCGCGCTTACGCGCTGGTCGAGGGCGTCGAGCGCCGGCGTCATGTCTTCGGGCACCGCCGTTTCGAGCGCTAAAAGGCGCGTGTCCAGACCCGAAAGCTCCGAACCGACCTCACCGACCGACCGGTCGACGATGCCGCCGATTTCGCTGCGCTTGACATAGAGCGCGCCGATGTCCTCGCGCAGCGCCGCGATTTCCGCGTCCGCGCCGCCGCCCGGCCAGTAGCCAAAAAAAGCGAGCCCATAGGCGCCGGCAAGGCCGAGCGCGCCGCCGAGCAGCGTTCCGGCAAGGCCCGCCACGACGAAGCGCGCGGACCCGCCGCGCTTGGGCGGCGGCGCATCGGCGCTTGCCGTTTCGCCCGCGGGTTTCTTCTCCGTCCCGGCGGGGCGCCGTCCGGCAGCGGTAGAGGGCGCCCGCCCCGGCATCGGATCGGCGTCCGGCTGGCGCAGTGCAGCCGACGGCTCGGCAGCCTTGTTCTCGGGCTCCTGAGTGTCGGTCTTTTGCTCGCGCGCGGTCAGATCGATCGTGGGCGGCTTGACGGGTCCGGGTTTGCGCTCTGCCATGACGGATCACCTTTGGACATTGGCGCGATCCGTGCCGGCAGCACCGCTGGCCGACAGGGATCGCGCGAGAACTGACGAATGGATACCGGCGTTCCGGGGTTTCAGGCATTTGCCCCGGCACCGGCGTCCTATCGGATCATGATGTGATTTGGCCACGGGAAAAAGACAAGGTTGCGGCCAACATTGCCTCTTCGCTCGGAAAATCGGCAAGAACGATGCGGGGAAACCCGTGCAAGACGAGCGGCGAGGCGACAGTCTCGGACAGGCAGATCAGCGTTAGGGCCCGCCGCCGCTCCGGCGACAGCGCAAGTTCGGTCAGTTCGGCGAACAGCGCCGCCGTCCGCCGCGAATAGACCATGACGGCGTGGATTTCCCCCGAAGCGAGGTCGCGCGCGATAGCCGGGTCGAGCCGGGTCGCCGCCGCCATGGCATAGATTTCGGCGGCGATGACCAAAAGCCCGGAAGCCGCCAGCGCCTTGGGCAGGTCGCGCGCCGTCTCGGCGGCCGCGGGGTAAAAGAACGTGCCGGCCTTGGCCCGTTCGCCCACGAGCGCGACGAGGTCGCCGGCATCGCCATCGGCGCTTTCGACATCGGCGAAACCCGCCGCCGCCGCCGCCGCCGCCGTCCGGTCGCCGACGGCATAGACCGGCAGACCGAGATAGGGCCGCAGCGCGTCGCGCTGCTGGAGGGCGCGTATGGCATTGGCGCTGGTGACGATCAGCCCGCTCAGGCCCTCGGCGGCGGGCAGCCGGACCTCGGTCACCTGCATGGTCAGCAACGGGAATACGATCGGCTCGCAGCCGATGGCCCGGACACGCCCGGCCGTGTCGGCGGCGTCCGGCTCGGGGCGCGTCACCAGAACCCGCGTCATGAACCAGCCTTGAGGGCGGCGAGGAAATCGGCGCCGGCCATTTCGAGCAGCTTTTCCCCGAGCCGTGCCCCAAGGACCACCGCTTCCACCGCCAGTCCCGCGATCTCGGCGTCGTGGCAGATGCGCCCGTCCGGGCTCAGCAGTTCGCCCTTGAGATGAAGCATGTTTTCGACGCGCTTCGACACGACGCCGATCGGGGTACGGCACGAGCCGTCGATCACCCTGAGCATGGCACGCTCCGCCGTGACGGCATCATTGGTTTCGGCATGGTCGAGCGGCGCGACGAGATCGGCGATGCGCCTGTCGCTGTCGCGGTATTCGATGCCGATGGCGCCCTGGGCCGGCGCCGGCGGGAAGCGCTCCGGGTCGAGATAGGACGCGACTCTGTCGCTCTGGCCGAGCCGTTCAAGGCCAGAGGCAGCGACAAGGGTCGCATCGGCCTGGCCCTCGGCCAGCTTTTTGAGCCTTGTGTGGAGATTGCCGCGGAACTCGACCAGTTTGAGGTCCGGCCGCACCCGCAAAAGCTGCGCCCGCCGCCTCAGCGACGAGGTGCCGACAACGGCGCGCGGCGGCAAGTCCTCGAAGCGAAGGGCCTTCGAACTGACGAAGGCGTCGCGCATGTCGGCGCGCTCGACATAGACCGGCATGACGAGCCCGTCCGGCAGGACGCTCGCCATGTCCTTGGCCGAATGTACGCCGATATCCAGATCGCCCGCGATCAGCCTGTCCTCGATTTCCTTGGAAAACACGCCCTTGCCGCCGAAATCGCTCAACGGGCGGTTGCTCGCCTGCGAGCGGTCGCCTTCGGTCGAGACCGTAACGATTGCGATTTCGCCCGCGTCGACGCCATGGACCGTGCACAACAGCGTCCGCACCCGCTCGGCCTGCCACAGGGCCAGCGGCGAGCCGCGCGTGCCGATCCGCAGCAGGGGTGTTTTGCCCAAAGATTGCAATGCCGCCTGCTTCCCTGTAGGCCAGTTTCCGCGTTCACAAGAAACCAAGGCCATAGACCTTTCGCCGTGACCGGGCAAGCGCAGGCAACACTCCTCGGCATTGAGACGAGCTGCGACGAGACCGCCGCCGCCGTGGTGGTGCGCGACAGGACCGGAGCCGGCCGCATCGTCTCCAATATCGTCAGGAGCCAGATCGAGGAACACGCCCCCTTCGGCGGTGTCGTGCCGGAGCTGGCGGCCCGCGCCCATGTCGTTCACCTCGACGCGATCTTCGCCCGCGCCCTGGCCGAGGCCGGCCTCGCGCTTGCCGAAATCGACGCCGTAGCCGCGACCGCCGGGCCGGGCCTGATCGGCGGCGTGCTGGTCGGCCTCACCACCGCCAAGGCGCTGGCCGCCGCGACCGGCAAGCCCCTGATCGGCGTCAACCATCTCGAAGGCCATGCCCTGACGGCGCGCCTGACCGACGGCATCGCCTTTCCCTATCTGATGCTTCTGGTTTCGGGCGGGCATTCGCAATACGTGCTTGTCGAGGGCGTCGGCCGCTATACGCGCTGGGGCACCACCATCGACGACGCGCTCGGCGAGGCCTTCGACAAGGTGGCCAAGCTCTTGGGCCTCGCCTATCCCGGCGGGCCGGAGGTCGAGAAGCTGGCGGCGATCGGCGATCCGGCGCGTTTCGCCTTTCCCCGGCCGCTGCTCCGGGAGAAGCGGCTCGACTTTTCGTTCTCGGGACTAAAGACCGCCGTCCGCCTTACCGCCGAAAAGACGGCGCCGCTGACCGATACGGACGTCGCCGATATCTGCGCAAGCTTCCAGATGGCGATCACCGACATCATCCGCGCCCGCACAGGCACTGCCCTCGTCCGCTTCGCCGAAGAGCTGCCCGACGCGCCGCCCCAGATCGTCGTTGCCGGCGGCGTCGCCGCCAACAGGGCCATAGGCCTCGCCCTGCGGCAGGCGGCCGACGAACACGGCGCCCGCCTTGTCGTCCCGCCGGCGGCGCTTTGCACCGACAACGGCGCCATGATTGCCTGGGCCGGGGCCGAGCGCCTGGCGCTCGGGTTGACCGACCCGCTCGACATCGCCGCCCGCGCCCGCTGGCCGCTCGACGATCTCGGCAGGACCGGGCAAGGCGCGGCATGAGCAAGGTATCGGTCATCGGCGGCGGCGCCTGGGGCACGGCCCTCGCCGAAACCGCCACCCGCGCCGGCCATGCGGTCGATCTCGTGGTCCGCGACACCGGGATCGCCGCGGCGATCAATAGCGGCCATGTCAACGCCGTGCATCTGCCCGGCGACCGGCTGAGCCCGTCGATCCGCGCCCGCGCCGACCATAGGGGGCTTGTCGATGCCGACTTCGTGCTTGTCGCCGTGCCGGCCCAGACGACGCGCCAGATCCTGTCCGTCATCGGCCCGGCCCCGCTCGCCGGCAGGCCGGTCGTCCTGTGCGCCAAGGGCCTTGAAACCGCAACGCTCGCCCGGCAGAGCGAAGTCCTCACCCAATGCGCGCCGGAAGCGCTGCCGCTCGTTCTGAGCGGGCCGAGCTTTGCCCATGATGTCGCCTCGGGACGCCCGACCGCCGTCACCCTGGCCGCGCGCGACGACGCCCTTTGCGCCAGGATCGCCGCCGCCCTCAGCGGACCGACCTTCCGGCTCTATCAGAGCCACGACCTCGTCGGCGTCGAACTGGCCGGGGCGCTCAAGAACGTCTATGCCCTGGCCGCCGGCGCCGTCGAGGGCGCGCAACTCGGGCTTTCCGCCCGTTCCGCCGTGATCAGCCGCGCCTATGCCGAAATGAGCCGGCTCGTCACGGCGCTCGGCGGCGAGGCGCTGACCCTGACCGGGCTCGCCGGGCTCGGCGACCTGACCTTGTCCTGCACTTCGCCGCAATCGCGCAACTACGCCTTCGGCATTGCCCTTGGCACCGGCCTTTCAGTCGCCGAAATCGAGGCCGCGGGCATCGGGCTTGCCGAAGGCGTCAAGACAGCGCCGGTGGCCCTCGGGCTCGGCCACAAGCACGGCGTCGACACGCCGCTGATCGGTGCCGTCAATGCCCTTCTGGCCGGAGAACTGGGAATCGGCGAGATTGTCGCGCAACTGATGGCGCGACCACTGAAACGCGAGGGAGGCACATGACGGGATTGTATGTCATCGACTGCACCGACAAGCCGGACGCATTTGCCCTGCGGCAACAGACAAGGCCCGATCACCTGAGCTTTCTTGCCGGGCTCGGCGAGGCTCTCGTTCTGGCCGGCCCGTTCCAGGACGATCAGGGTCGCTCCATCGGCTCGCTGGTCATCGTCAGGGCCGAGACCAGACAGGCGGCCGAGGCCATCGCCCGGCGCGACCCCTATGCCCGCGCCGGCCTGTTCGCCAGTTCGAGCGTCCGCTCCTGGGTCTGGGCCCTCAACAAGCCCGAGGGCCTGTGATGCGCTACTGGCTGTTCAAGTCCGAACCCTCGACCTGGGGCTGGGACCATCAGGTTGCAAAGCACGGCCCGCAGCAATGGGACGGCGTTCGCAACTATGCCGCCCGCAATTTCATGCGCGACATGAAGATCGGCGATCTCGGCTTTTTCTACCATTCGGTCGACGAGAAGCGGATCGTCGGCGTGGTCCGCGTCGCCGCCGAGGCACATCACGATTCAAGCGCGGGCGAGGACCTGCGCTGGGACTGCGTCGATGTCGAGGCCGTCGAGCCTCTGCCGAACCCGGTCACGCTCGACCAGATCAAGGCCCGGCCGGATCTTGGCGAAATGGTGCTCGTCAACAATTCGCGCCTGTCGGTGCAGCCGGTCACCGAAACCGAGTGGCGGACCATTTGCGAAATGGCCGGGCTTGCGGCAAACTCGCCTTCCTTGGTCAGGAAGTAAGGTCTGTCACGCATCGACAAACGCATCGGCCGTCATTGCGAGGAACGCCAGTGACGAAGCAATCCAGAAGGCTGCAAGTGCAGTCGCCCGAAACTCCTGGATTGCCGCGCGCCGTAGGCGCTCGCAATGACGGCGATTGAGTTCAATTCAACA
This sequence comes from Alphaproteobacteria bacterium, assembly GCA_018818925.1. Classification (GTDB taxonomy): domain Bacteria; phylum Pseudomonadota; class Alphaproteobacteria; order Rhizobiales; family Devosiaceae; genus JAHJQZ01. The sequence goes on along the minus strand of JAHJQZ010000024.1, from coordinate 5,978 downwards.
GCCAATAATCGCCTGATCGGCGGAAACAGGGGGCAATATGGCATTCTTGGACGTCAACTGGCTGGGCATCATCCTTGCCACCATCGCATCCATGGCGCTCGGCATGGCCTGGTATATGGGCTTGTCCAAACAGTGGATGGCCGCTCTTGGCAAGACCGCCGAGGACATCAAGGCCGGCGGCACCGTTTCGCCCTTCGTCTGGGCCGCCGCCGCCCAGTTCGTCATGGCTTATTTCATCGCCAAGCTGACACCGGCCGTCATGGGCGAGCTCACCTGGGTTACCGGATTGGCGATGGGCGCCCATGTCTGGGTCGGCTTCATCATCACCGCGATGGTGCTCAACCACCGCTACCAGGGCCAGAAATGGGCGCTGACCCTCATAGATGGCCTCTATCTGCTCGGCGTCGTGCTGGTCCAGGGCGTGGTGCTCGGCCTCGCGGGCGCGCCGTAAGGGGCGCTCACACCGCCGCCCCTCAGAAATCGCTGGCGATGCCCTTTTTCTCCCAGTCGCCATAGCGAACCGGGTCAAGACCGTTGCGGCCATGAACTTCCCTGGCGGCCGGCGGCGCGGCATCGGCCAGCTTCCGCCGCGCCTCGGCTTCGGCCAAGGCGCGTTCGGCGGCGGGGGACAGCGATTTCGGTGCCGGTTCCGGCACTTTGATTACGGATTTGTCATCATCCGGCATCGGTTGCAGCCCTTGTTTCGCCGGCATTGAAACACCATCCTCTTTCGGGACGCAATTGCTGCGAAGATCGCGAGAGATGAACGCCATACGCACCGCATTCCTTTTGGCCGCCATGACGGCGCTGTTCATGGCTGTCGGCTTTGTCGTCGGCGGCCGCATCGGCATGATCCTGGCGCTGGGCTTTGCCCTCGTCACCAACCTCATCGCCTTCTGGAACTCGGACAAGCTGGTCCTGAGGATGCAGCAGGCGCGTCCCCTCGGCCGGGCCAACGCTCCCGAACTGCATGAGATCGTCGCGGATCTTTCGGCCCGCGCCGGCATCCCGACCCCGGCGCTCTATCTCATCGAGACCGAGCAGCCCAATGCCTTCGCCACCGGCCGCAACCCCGACAATGCCGCCATCGCCGTGTCGCGCGGTCTCGTGGAAACGCTCGAACGGCGCGAGCTGGCCGGCGTCATCGCCCATGAGCTCGCCCATATCCGGAACCGCGACACCCTGACCATGACGGTCACGGCAACCCTTGCCGGCGCCATCACCATGCTGGCCCAGTTCGGCTTCTGGTTCGGCGGCCGCGATTCGAATGCGCCGCTCGGGCCGTTCGGCGCCATCCTCGCCATCATCGTCGCCCCCATTGCCGCCATGCTGGTGCAGATGGCGGTCTCGCGCACCCGCGAATACGAGGCCGACCGCGACGGCGCCGCAATTTCCGGCGACCCGCTCGCCCTCGCCTCGGCGCTTCAGAAGATTTCGCGGATGGCGAAGACTTTCGAGAACCCCTGGGCCCGCCGCAACCCCGGCATGGCCCATATGTACATCGTCAATCCGCTGTCCGGGCGCGGCCAGGACAACCTGTTTGCCACCCATCCCGACGTGAACAACCGCATCGCCGAATTGCTCAAGATCGCCGACGAGATCGGCGCCCCTCCGACAAACGACGAACCGCGCCGCGCCCGCCGCGCCATGCATGTCGAGGCCAATGGCCCCGCCTGGCGCGTTCCCGGGACCCGCCCCGACCCCGGCCCGCGCGGCCCTTGGGGCTAGGACAAGTTTCGCGCGGGCCGAAGCGCCGGATGAGGGGGATTGCGCAGCCACATGCGATTGCCGAGCGCAAGGCCGGGTCAAGGGGATCATGCGCCAGCCTAACCGGCGCCGGCATAGGTTTTTGCGCCCTTCGCTCTGGTCACGACCGCCCAAATGGGTCTACCGCTTCCAGATCGAAGCGAGCGGAGCCGAATTCAGCCATGCGGGATGCCAGAGCGCGGCACAGGCCGGACACCGCCGGCGCGCTGGCGGGTCTTGAAACCCGCCGGCTGGCGGCCGAGACCCTGGCCGAGGTGCTGGCGGGCAAGCCCTTCGTCCCGCTCGACCGCGCCCGCCTCGCCGATCCGCGCGACCGCGCCTTTGCCAACAGGCTGGTGACCACGGCGCTGCGGCGGCACGGGCACATCGAAACCGTTACCGCCGCGCTTCTGGAGCGCGGCCTGCCCAAACGCGCCGGCCTGTTCGGACCGCTCCTTGCCATCGGACTTGCCGAACTGCTCTATATCGAGGGAGCCGCCCCGCACGCCGCCATCGACAGCTCCGTGACCATCCTCAAGGCCGACCGGCGCGGCGGCCATCTCGCCAAGCTGCTCAACGCCGCCTTGCGCGAGGCCCAGCGCCGCGCCGACGCCTTTTCCCGCCTGCCGGCCGAAACGCTCATCCCCGCAACCTTCCGCGACAATTGGCGGCGCCAGTATGGCGAGGCGATGCTTTCCCGTTTTGCCGAGGCGCTTGTGCTTGGCGCGCCGCTGGACCTCTCCTTCGCATCCGAGGATCCCGACCTTGTCGCCGAACTCGGCGGGCGGGCGACGCTGCCGCTTTCGGCCCGCATCGAGAGCCGCGACCGGCCGGTCGCCGAATTACCAGGCTATGCCGAGGGGCGCTGGTGGGTGCAGGACGTCGCGGCCAGCCTGCCGGCGCGGCTCATCGACCTGCCGCCGGGCGCCCGCGTGCTCGACCTCTGCGCTGCTCCGGGCGGCAAGACGGCGCAGCTTTGCGCCAGGGGCTACAAGGTCACGGCGCTCGACAATGACAAAGCCCGCCTCGCCCGCCTTTCCGACAATCTCGCCCGTCTCGGGTTTTCCGCCGAAATCATCGTCGCCGACGCCGCCGCCCCGCTCGAACTTTCCCCCTTCGACGCCGTGCTTGTCGATGCGCCCTGTTCGGCCACCGGCACCTTCCGGCGCCATCCCGAAGTGCTGGTCAACCGCACGGCGGCGGACGTGGCCGATCGCGTCGCCCTGCAGCGCCGCATCGTCGCCAATGCCGTGCCGCTCGTCGGACCGGGCGGCAGTCTGGTCTTTGCGACCTGCTCGCTTGAGCGCGCCGAGGGCGAGGACCAGGCCGACTGGATCGCCGGTTCTTTCCCCGATCTGGTGCCGGCACCCATAAGGCGCGGCGAACTGAACGCGCCCGATCAAGCCTTGACACCCGGCGGCCGTTTGCGCACCCATCCCGGCCTTGACTGGCCGGAAATCGGCGCCGGCGGCATGGACGGATTCTACGTAGCGCGCTTTTTTCGCGGTTTGTGATGCGCGCGCTTTTGCAATTTAATAGACTTGGGGTCGCGGCGGACCCGTTTCCGGTTCCGCATTGGTTTTTGTTAAGGTGCGCAGACGCCCTGTCCGATCGGGAAGCGGGCGGGTCGAAATGCGCCGCGATGAGCAGGCGGTACAACCGGTGGCTGAAGTTTTGCGTCAAGCCGGAACGGGTATGTTCAAGCGCGCCGTCGGGCGCGCCCTCACGAGTTCGGCCTTGCGCTGGACGTGGAGCCAGAGCGGCGAGCGCAATTTCCATGTCCCTCTCGACGACTTCCGACCTGCCGACATCGACACCGTCTCCGAAATGGCCGCCGGCCGCTATCTGTTCGGCGGCAAGCTCGTCGATACCGGCGGCGTCTCGCCGTTTTCCGCCGCGATCGATCATCCCGGCTGGCGCGCCGAACTGCATGGCTTTTCCTGGCTGAGACATTTCGGCGATTTGCAGGACGGCGGCCTCAGGCGCTTCGCCCGCACGCTGGTGCTCGACTGGATCGGCCGCAACGGCCGGTCATTTGATCCGGAGATCTGGGCGATCGGGCTGACGGCGCGGCGCGTGCTCAACTGGATGCGCCACATCTCCTGCCTCACCGAGGGCGCCAGCGCCGGCCAGAAGCACGCGATCAACCGGACGCTCGCCCGTCAGATCGGCAGTCTCAGGATACGGGCGCCCTATTCGGCCGAGCCCGTCGACCGCCTGATGATGCGCATCGCCGATCTCGCCGCCGACCTGTGCGAGAACCGGCCGACCGAGCGCGTCGCCCAACGGTTGCACGCCCTCGAAACGGAAATCGGTCTGCAGTTCGACGAGACCGGTCTGCACAAGTCCCGTTCGGCCGCCATCCAGGTCGATGTCGTAACCGAACTCGTCACCCTGCGCCGGGCGCTGGCGCGACGCGACCAGGTGCATCTGGGTTCGCTTCCGGCGCGCATGGAGGCGATGCATGCCGCCCTGTCTTGCCTGGTGCTCGGCACCGGCGAGCTCGGCTATTTCAACGGCACCGGCCAGGAGCCGGCCGACCTGCTGCTCGCCCTGCAGGCGGCGGGCGGCGCCCGCGCCTCAGCCACCGGCAGCGTCGGCGGCTACGGCATTCTGCGCCATGCCGGCGCCGTCGTGATCGCCGATTCGGGCCTTGTGCCGCCGGCCGATTTCTCGCGCCAGGCCCATGCCGGCGCCCTCAGCTTCGAGTTCAGCCACGGCCCGGAGCTGATCGTGGGCAATTGCGGCCCGGCGCCGGCCGAGCTCAGCAGCCAGAGCCGGCTGTTCCGGCTCGGCGCCGCCCATTCGGCCCCGACCATCGACTACCATTCGTCGGCCGAAGTGGTGCGGCGCGGCGCCCAGCCCGGCCGGCTCGCCGCCATCGGCGCACCGTCAGAACTGGAGGTCGACAGCGAAGAGCATGTCCTCAAGCTGACCAGCCATGCCTGGGAGGCCGAGTTCGGCGTCACCCTCGAGCGCTGGCTAACGCTTTTGACCGGCGGCGACACCCTGGTCGGCCAGGACCGCATCGGCGCCGCCCGGAGCGGCATCACCGGTTCCGAGATCATCCTGCGCTTCCATCTCGGTCCAGGCGTCGAAACCGAGCGCGTCGGCGGCGAGGATTTCATCCGCCTGCATCTGGCATCGGGCAAGACCTGGAGCTTTTTGTGGGAAGGCGCCAGCGCCGAGATCGACGAGAGCGTGCGTCAATCGGCCTATTTCGGCTTCTACAAGACCCGCCAGATCGTCCTGACCGCGCCGCTTGTCGATGGCCGCGAGATCGCCTGGATATTGACGCGGCTGACGTGAGGCATACAAACCGGGTCGAATTCCTTAACCGACACCGGACAGGTATCATGAACGCCAACAACGACCAGCCGAGATTGCGGCGCGCCCTCATCTCCGTCTTCGACAAAACCGGAATTGCCGAGCTCGCCCGCACCCTTTCCGATCTCGGCGTCGAGCTCGTCTCGACCGGCGGCACGCGGGCCCTGCTCGAATCGGAAGGCGTTCCGGTCATCGACATTTCCGAGCTGACCGGCTTTCCCGAGATGATGGACGGGCGCGTCAAAACGCTGCACCCGAAAGTGCATGGCGGCCTGTTGGCGGTACGGGCCAACGAAACCCACAGAAGCGCCATGCGCATGCACCAGATCTCTCCGATCGATCTGGTCGTGGTCAATCTCTATCCGTTCGAGCAGACCATAAGGAAGCCCGGCGTCACCTATGACCAGATCATCGAGAACATCGATATCGGCGGGCCGGCCATGATCCGTTCGGCGGCCAAGAACCATGGCGATGTCGCCGTCCTCGTCGATCCGGCCGATTACGCCATGGCGATTGAGGCGGTGAAACAGGGCGGCCACATCCCCCTGCCGCTGCGCCAGCGCCTCGCCGCCAAGGCCTATGCCCGCACCGCCGCCTATGACGCGGCGATCTCCAACTGGTTCGCCGAAGCGATCGATTTTCCCGACATGCCCTGGCGCAGCTTTGCCGGCACGCTTTCTGAAGTCATGCGCTATGGCGAGAACCCGCACCAATGGGCGGCTTTCTACAAGGACGGTTCAAACCGTACCGGCGTCGCAACGGCCGAACAGATTCAGGGCAAGACGCTGAGCTACAACAACATCAACGACACCGACGCCGCCTTCGAACTCGTTTCCGAATTTTCGCCCGAGGACGCGGCGGCGGTCGCCATCATCAAGCATGCCAATCCGTGTGGCGTCGCCATC
>JAHJQZ010000023.1 GCA_018818925.1 Alphaproteobacteria bacterium | reverse complement strand
GAAGGCATCCTGTCGCTGATGCAGATGCCGCGCACCACCATCGCGGTGCAGCGCCTGCGCGAGGCCGGCCTGCCTTATGTCGTGGTTCTGACCAACCCGACGACCGGCGGAGTCACCGCCTCCTATGCCATGCTCGGCGATATCCACATCGCCGAACCGGGCGCCCTGATCGGCTTCGCCGGCGCCCGTGTCATCGAGGGCACGATCCGCGAAAAGCTGCCCAAGGGCTTCCAGCGTTCCGAATACCTTTACGACCACGGCATGGTCGATATGGTCGTGCATCGCCACGATCTGCGCTCGACCATCGGCTCGCTCATCGCCATCTTCACGAAGTCGCCGGTGCCCGAGGCGCTCAAGCGTGCCGAACTGCCGGCGCCGCGGCAGATGACGATGCGCGACGTGGCCGCCGCCGCCGAAGGCGACGACGACCTGCTCAACGCACCAGTGGCGGGCAACGCCGAGTAGCAGGCCTTTCTCGCGCGGAAGACCGATATGAGCCGCACCGATGCCATCCTGCGGCGCCTGCTGGCGCTGCATCCCAACAAGCTGATCGATCTCAAGCTCGACCGCATCGAGCGGCTGCTCGCCGATCTCGGCCGGCCGCAGGACGTGCTGCCGCCGGTCATCCATGTCGCCGGCACCAACGGCAAGGGATCGACCATTGCGTTCCTCCGCGCCTTTCTCGAGGCGGCGGGGCAGCGCGTCCATGTCTATACCTCGCCCAATCTCGTCGCCTTTCGCGAGCGCATCAGGCTCGCCGGCACGCTCGTCACGGCGCGGCGGCTCAACGCGGCCCTCGAACGCTGCGAAGCGGTCAATGCCGGCAAGCCGATCACCTATTTCGAGATCACTACCGCCGCGGCCATGCTGCTGTTTTCCGAGGTTGAAGCGGATTTCCTGCTGCTCGAAGTCGGTCTGGGTGGCCGTTTCGACGCCACCAACGTCATCGCGCATCCGCGCGGCACGGTGATCGCGCCGGTCTCGATCGACCATGTCGAGTTTCTGGGGCCGGAGCTTTCCGGCATCGCGCGGGAAAAGGCCGGTATCCTCAAACGCGGCAGTCGTGCCGTCATCGGGCGGCAGCCGGACGAAGCGCTCGACGTCATCGACGCGGAAGCGGCCAGGCTCGGGGTGGTCCCCTTCGTCGCCGGACGCGATTTCGACGGCTATGGCCAGCGCGGACGCTTGGTCTATCAGGACGAGAACGGCCTTGTCGACATGCCGGAGCCGGCGCTGGCGGGACCGTTCCAGTTCGACAATGCGGCGCTGGCCATCGCGGCGGCGCGCCATTTCAGCCTGCCGGTCTCGGAGGCAGACATAGCGCGTGGCATGCGCGCCGTCACCTGGCCGGCGCGCATGCAGCCGTTGAGGACGGGCAAGCTGCGCGACCTGCTGCCACCCGGGCACGAGCTCTGGCTCGACGGTGGCCATAACGAGGCGGGCGGCGCGGTTCTCGCCGACGCGCTGAGCGCCCTGCAGGCGCGCAACCCGCGGCCGCTCGTCATGATCATGGGAACTTTCGCCAACAAGGACGCGCGCGGCTATCTCAGACATTTCGCCCGGCTGAAACCGCAGATGCTCACCCTGCGCATTCCGGGCGAGCGTGCGTCGTGGACGGCGCGCCAGCTTGCCGAATTCGCCGGCGAACTGGGCTTTGCCGCAAAACCGACGCGCGGCATCTCGTCCGCTCTTACGGAGGCGGCGCGTGTCGACAAGGCGCGGGTGGTGATCTGCGGATCGCTTCACCTTGCCGGCCATGTGCTCGGCCGCAACGGCACAAGGCTGGATTAGGCTATTTCACGTTTTGACAGAAACGAGCGGCTTGGCACTTGCACCTCTCCCTTTGGGGGAGAGGTCGGGCCGGAGCGCAGCGGAGGTCCGGGTGAGGGGGCCTTAGCTCAGCGTTTGCAGCAAGGCCCCCTCACCCGCCGCTTCGCGTCGACCTCTCCCCCAAGGGAGAGGTGAAGGAAGCATCCGTTTCCAACTAAACGTGAACCGCTCTAGGCGCAGCGGTCGCAGCCGCAAGCATCCGCCGTCAAAGGCTCCAGCCAGTCGATGAGCGATTGTGCCGATACGTTTCGCCCGCTGCGCCGCGCGACGATTTCGCCATGCCGGAAAAGCACCAGGACCGGAGGCGCAAAGATGGCGTGGCGCTGGCACAGGAGCGGGTTATCGCCGGCAAATATGCTGCCGATCCGAAGTCTTGCGCCGAAATGGCCGGCCACGTCGTCGAGCGTGCCGGCATGCGTTTCAACCGGACCGGCAAAGCACAGCAGCACCGGAGCCGGCGCCTCCGTCACAAGTCTGCGAAACGTATCGGCCGAGACCGCATCGCTCATCTGTGCCCCTCAAGAGCGGCGCGCGTTCAAGTCGAACCGCTTCGCCGCTCTATCTGTTTGTGGTCGCATCGTTTGATGCGCAAAACCGGTTCCCACTTTGCGCACGATGCTCAAGCAAACGCCGCCGACAGCAGGCCGGCGGCGTGCAAGTCATTTCCGGGGCCCTGGACTTCAGGCCGCGTAGCTCTCGAGCCACTTGGACAGGCCGGCCTTGGGCGTTCCGGCGCCGATCTTCATGTCGACCGGCTCGCCGCCCTTGTAAAGGATCATGGTCGGGATCGAGCGCACGCCATACTTGATGGTCGTGTTGGGGTTCTCGTCGACATTGAGCTTGACGATCTTCACCCTGCCGACAAGTTCGTTTGAAAGCTCCTCGAGGACAGGTGCAACGGCCCGGCAGGGTCCGCACCATTCAGCCCAGAAATCGACGAGCACCGGTTCCTTGGCTCCGAGCACTTCGGTATCGAAGGTCGCGTCGGACACGTGCGTGGTCATGGCATCAGCCTTTCATCGGTAATATACGCTGAAACGAATTTAGGTGGAGTCGTGGCGCTATTCAAGGTGTCCGCCGATTTCCGTTTGGCAAGGCGCGGCGGAATCGGGGAACAGTTTTGCCCCAGGGCGTTAACAAAGTGCGATGCCGGCCGTAGCGGCGTCCAGCATTTCGGCGGGAACCGTCATCAATTCCGCGCGCGCTGTCCACAACAAAGCCGCTTCGACGCGGTGTTCGGGAAAAAGGCGCCGCAGCACGAGCCGATAGAGCGCCAATTGCGACACATAGTCGGATGGAATGCCGGATGCGTCTTCCGGCGGGCGGGCGTCCGATTTGAAGTCGACAATGGTGACCGTTGCCGGGGTGACGACGAGCCGGTCGACGCGCCCGGCGATCAGCACCGCGCGTCCGTCCTTTTCAGCTTTTGCCAGAATGGGCAGCTCGGCCCGCGAGCCCGGTCCGAACACGAAGGCGAGCGCCGGATTGGCGAGCAGGGCGCAAGCCGTTTCCGCCATGGCTTCATGGCCGTCCGGCGCCTCGGGCAGCAGCGACACGAGCGCGGCACGGGCCAGCTCATGCCGCCTGCCTTCCGGCACGCCGGGCAGGTGCTGCAACAAGGCATGCAAGGCTATGCCGGAGCGGCGGGCAGCATCGGCGGTGCCTATGGCTTCGTTGCCGGCATCGAACACGTCGATTTCAGGACCGGAGGTCGACGGCGTCAGCAGGGCAGGCCGTTTCGCAAGCGCCACGGCGGCGGGCGGCACGGCGAGGTCGGGAGCGACGGGCGGCACGATGGGCGCGCCAAAGGCATCCGCCGCCGCCCCGGCCGGGAACAGCGCCGCTTCGAGCCCAGAGGCGAGCGCCACCGTCGCCGTCCTGCCGCCAAGCGCCGAGGCGACGGCGCCGTACCAGGTGTCGTCGATTTTTGTGCGCGAGCCGAGCACGCCGGCTATGTGCAATTCGTCCTCGGCACGGGTCATGCCGACATAGAGCTTGCGCCAGTATTCGTCGGTCTGGGCCTGCTTTTCGGCCTGCAGCAGCGGCAGCGTCTCCTGTGTGTGCTGGCTCTCCCGCGCGGCGTGGAAAAGGATCGGCCCGCCCTCATGCTCGGCGAAAAAGAGTTCGCGCCGGGTCTGGCTGCCCTGCGGCCTTGAGGCAGCGTCGGCGAGAATCACGACCGGTGCTTCGAGGCCCTTGGCGCCGTGGATGGTCATGACCCTGACGCCGTTTTCGGCTTCGCCGAGTTCGCGCTTGATCTCGACGGAACGCGACCGCATGTCGGCGACAAAGCCCTGCAGGGAGGGCACAGGCGATTGCTCATGGGCCAGGGCGAGCGCGAGGAATTCGGCGATGACGTCATCCACCTCGCTACCGAGCCGGGCATGGAAGCGCCTGAGGCCGCCCCCGGCATAAAGAACATCGGCAAAAAATTCGAAGGGCCGTTCGAAATCGAGCCGGCGGCGCCAGGCGTCGAGCCGCGCATGGGCCTCGACAACGCTCGGAACGGGACACGAGGCCATCGCCGCAAAAAGGCTCCCGTCGCGCCTGTGGGCCAACCTGAACAGGTCGTCCTCGTCGACGTCGAACAAGGGCGAGCGCAAAAGCGCCGCGAGCGTCAGGTCGTCCTCGGCATTGAGCAGCACGTCGCCGAGGGCCAAGAGGTCGCTTGTGGCAATGTGCCTGCCGACATCGAGCCGGTCGGCGCCGGGCGTCGAAAGGCCGGCCTTCTTGAGGGCGCGGATGAGCTCGTGGAACAGGGCATTGCGCGACTGCACGAGGATGAGCACGTCGCTGGCCGTGATCGGGCGCGCCGGCTTGCGCGCTTGCAGCATGCGGCCCCTTGCGATCCAGTCGGCGATGGCCCCGGCGATACGGGTGGCCAGCTCCCGCGCCGGGCTCCTGAGCGGGGCGCTCGATGCCGGCATCCGCCAGGGGTCTGTTTCGTCTTCCTTTTCAGCTTCGACAAGCGGCCACAGCGCCACGCGGCCGCCATCATGGACGCGAGCACTGACATGGGGCTCGTAGCTTTCACCCACCACGACCGAAGCGGTCAGGCCGGTATCGTGGAAGACGAGGTCCACCGCCTCGAGTATGGCCTTCAGGGTGCGGAAACTCGCGCCCATCGGCACGCGATCGAATTTGCGTCCGGCGGCCCTTGCCTTTTGCCGATACGCCTCGCCCGACCGGCCGAACAGGGCCGGCTCGGCGCCCTGGAAGGAAAAGATCGACTGCTTGGGATCGCCGACGGCGAACAGCGAACGCGGCTTTTGGGCGGCGCCCTCGCCGGCGAAGAACTCTTCGGCCAGCGCGTCGACCACTTTCCATTGTTCGGGATTGGTGTCCTGGCTTTCGTCGACCAGAATGTGGGTGATGCCGGCATCGAGTTTGTAGCGCACCCAGGCGCCCTGATCGGGGTCGCCGAACAGCGCGGCGGTGCGGGTGACCAGATCGTCGAAATCGAGCCAGGCGCGGGCGCGCTTCTGGCGCTGGTAGTCGGCGACGATGGCGGCGAGCACGTCGAGGAGCGCCTCCGAGCGCAGGACGAGTTCGGCGCGGGCGATCTCGGCAAGACCTGCCACGAGCCGCGCCTGCTCGCGAACGAGCGTGTCGAGCAGGGCGGGGAAGCGCTCGGACGGCTGCTTGTTGAGAAGCGACTTTCGCGGTCCGCCCTCGGTGGTGAAGAAAATGCCGATAAGCTCGGCTTCGGTCGGCGCTCCCGGATTGGCGATTTCCGCCAGCCTGTCGACGGCACGGGCGCCGCCCGGTTTCGGGGCGCATTCGTTGCGCACCAGCGCGATGTTCTCGCGGGTCAGCAGCGTTTCGGCTGTCACGGCTCGGCGCAGCGCCGCCGGGTCGGCGATCTGGTCGGCCCCGACGAGGCGCCTCAGCCGCGCCTTGGCGCCGTCGGTATCGGCGAGGACCGGCATGAGCTTGCGCATGTCGGAAAGGGCTCCGGTTACCGCCTCTTCCATCGCCCGGTCGGACAGCATCGCGAACAGGGTATCGACGGCGCCGCTCAACGGACCTCCGCCGTCGAGCGCTTCGGCGAAGACCTTCTCGCGGGCCCGGCGCACCAGAAGCGCGCGCTCGGCGTCCTCGATCACCGAAAAGCCGAAGGGCACGCCGGCTTCGAGCGGGAAGCGATGCAGGACGCTTTCGCAAAAGGCGTGGATGGTGTTGATCTTGAGCCCGCCCGGCGTGTCGAGGGCATGGGCGAACAGCGTTCGCGCCCGGCGCGTGAGGGCATCGTCCGGCGGCGCGCCGGTCAGATCGATGAGCTCGCTTTCGAGCTTTTCGGCCGCGATCACGGCCCATTTTCCCAGCCTGTCGGTGACGCGGGCGCGCATTTCGGCCGCCGCCGCCTTGGTATAGGTCAGGCACAGGATTTCGGCCGGCGGCACCCCGGTCAGAAGCAGCCTCAGGACGCGATTGGTCAGGACATGCGTCTTGCCGGCGCCGGCATTGGCCGAGACCCAGACCGAACTTTGCGGATCGGCGGCCCGCGCTTGGCTGGACGTGATCTCCGGGGTCGGGGCGACGGGGCGCTCGGTCACGACCCTTCCTCCGCGTCCTCGACGGCGGCCCATTCGGCCCGACGCGACAAATGCTCGTAATCGCCCTGATAGGACCGGTTCGGCTTGGGCAGGATGTCGGCTACGAGCGGCTGGTCGTCGCGCAACAAAAAGGCGGCGATGCGGGCCTGCAGGGCCATGTTGAGAGCCTCGACGGCGTCGCCGAGCGACATGCCTTCCGGCGTCGCGACCTCGATTCGCTCGAAGCCGTTCGGATCGGCGGGCAGCTTCAGATAGACCAGCGTCGCGACGGAACCCGCCGGCACGCGAGGTTCGAAGCCGCCTTCGGCCAGCATTTTCGCTTCGGCCAGCAATTGCGGGGCGAGCAATTGCCTCATCTCCTTCTTGTCCGGCACCGAGCCGGTCTTGAAATCGATGATCTCGCTCAGGCCGTCATTGCGCCGGTCGATGCGGTCGGCCCGGCCGCGCAGGACGAAGTCGACGCCCTCGACCGCAAAGCTCCAGCGCCCGTCGATTTCGACATGGCGCGAGGCGAGGACCGGAGCCCGCTCCGCCTCGAACGCCAGGACCCTGGCGCCCTGGATCGCCAACCGCCGCCGCCAGACGGCGCGGCGGGCCGGCAGGGTTTCGAGGCCAACGAAAACGGCATCGGCATGGGCGAGCAGCCTGTCGAGCGCTTCCGGCGCCGTCGGGTCGAACAGCGGGTCGCCAATTGTTGCGGCGAGCACTTCGTGGATGAGCGTGCCGCGTTCGGCGAGGTCGGCATCCATGCCCAGGGGGTCGAGGCGGGACAGGTTGAGAACGTATTTGGCGTAAAGATCATAGGGTGAGCGGACCAGTTTCTCGATCTCGGTGACCGACAGCTTGCGCGGCCGGTCTTTCGCCGGCGGCGACGGCATCGGTCGCGGCGCGGGGACAACCAAGCTCACCGCATCGAGGGCGCGCGCCGCGGCGACAAGCCGCGCGCCGCGCTGGCGCGGCGCCCTTGCCGCGTTCTCGCCGAGAAAGGTTTCGAGCCGCTGCAACAGCCGCGAGGGCAGCGCCGGGGCGGTGCCGATGCGCGTAGAATAGGCGAGAACGATTTCGCGATTGCCGAGGGCCATTTCGAAATCGTGCGCCGCCTGGCCCTGCCGCCGTTCCTCGGGTTCGAGGCCTATGGCGACGGCCATGTTGCGCGACAGCCAGGGGCCGGGATCGGCGGCGGCGGGCCAGACGCCTTCGTTGAGGCCGGCAAGGATCACCGTATCGAAGCTCAGAAGCCGCGCCTCGAGCAGGCCGAGCAGCGACACGCCGACGGTTTCGGGCGGGGGCGCCCGCACCGACATGCCGATGCTCAGGCCCTCGAAGGCCTCGGCGATATGGCGGGCGCCAAAGCGTGGGCCGAGCCCGGGCAATGCCGCAATCTCCTCGACAAAGCGCATCAGCTCGTCGCCACCCTCGGGCAAAACCGCTTGGTCCGTGCCGGCGCCGGTGAGGGCGGCGAAGACCGCGCCGAGCGCCGATGCCAATTCGGCAGCGGCAAAACCGGGCACCGTGCACAAGCGTGCCAGCGGCGCCAGCGCCGTTTCCACCTGCGCCAGCAGAGCATAAAGGCTCGCCGCCTCGGCGTCGGACAGGCGCAACGCCGGACGGTCGAGGTGACCGGCGAGATTGGCGGCGATCGACTTGCGCAGTCCGTCGGGGCCGGGTGCCGGGCGCTGGCCGCGCAGCACCGCGAGCTCCAGTTTGTCGGTCAGGCGGGCAATCTCGGGGCGCGGACGGCCGAGCGTAACGTGGCGATTGCGCAAGAGCGCGACGAGCGGTACCGGCGCCCAATTCTCGGAGACGGCGGCGATGGCGCTGCGCATCAGTCGCCCGGCCCGGGACTGATGCAGCGGCGTGCCGGCGGCGTCGTCGACGGAAATGCCATAGCGCCGGAGTTCGGCGGCGATGCGGCGGGCGAGATTGCGGTCGGGCGTGACGATGCCGACCGTCCGGCCTGTTTCGGCGGCGTCGCGGGCGCAAAGGGCGATGGCCCTTGCCTCTTCGTCTTCGCCGCGCGCGGCAAGGACGGCAAGGCCGGCGCAGGCCGTTTCGGCGTCCGGTCCGGACAGGCGGTTGTCCGACCAGCGGCCGGTGTCCTCGGCCAGGGCCAGGGCGTGGCGGACAAGCCGCGTGCGTTCAAAGGGCGCGGGCGCCAGTTCCTCGACTTCGCCCACGCCGGCACCGAGCCGGTCGAGCAGGCGCATCAGCCCGTATTGCGGATGGCCGTGCGGGGTCTTTTCGCGATCGAGAAGCTGGTTCCGGGTTTCGGGCGAAAGCGTCGTGTCGAGGCCGGGCAGGACGACGGCGCCGTTGGGCAGGTGGGCGATGGCCGCGAGCAGGCGCGCCGTCGCCGGCACCGAGCCGGTGGACCCCGCCGCGATCACCGGCCTGTCGCCGAACAGGCAGGGCACCGCCTCGGTCAGCCGGTCGAGCGCCAGGTCGCGGACCCGCGCCGCGTCGGCCTTGCCGATTTCATTGAGATGCGCCGGCCAGGCCGACAGGGCGATGCCGAGAAACGCCAGCGCGTTCTCCCAGTGCCGCGACAGCTCGCTGCCGTCGAGCAGCGCCGGAAATGCCTGCGGTTCCACGCCCTCGGTATGGCAGGCATCGATGAGGGCACCGAGCGAATCGGCCAGCGACAGGATTTCCCCCGGGCTTGGCGGCGAGGCGAAGCCGGCGGCGTTGAAGGCGGCCCGGTCCTCGGTCCTGACCCAGCGGTCGATCAGCGTCGCCAGCTCCAGCCGCCGCTCGGCGGGGCTGACGGGCGCCGGCAGCGCCCCCTTGTCATAGGGCGGCAGGAACGGCAGTTCCGCCGTGTCCGTGTCGCCCAGGGCGCGGATGTCGGGCAGGAGCAGCGCCGACCCATAGGCGTCGAGCAGGGCATCGCCGAGCGCCAGTCTGGCGCGGCGTGTCGGCACAAGGATCGTCAGGTCGGCGAGTCCGAACCCGGACGTCGCCGGCCGCGGCAGCCTGCCGTCGCGAATGGCGGCCACCAGAGTGGGCAGGAAGGGCGCATGCGGCGCGATGGTGCAAAGCTTGGGCCGCGCCACCGCCTATGCCTCCCGCAGCCGGCGCTCGGCGGCATCGCGCGCCTCGGGGTCGCCGATATGGAACCATTCGGCGTCAAGGAGCACGCCGCGCAGCCGGTCCTGCTCCAGCGCCGCCTCGAAAATGCGGTTCATGGAAAACGGGCCGTCGGGCCGGCCGGCGAACCAGACGCGGCCGAGCAGAACCACGCCGGCATAGATGACCGGCAGGCCGGAATCCTTGGTTATCGCCGATTTCGGGTCGAGGCAGAAATCATGGCTGCGCCGGAAGCCGAGGGCGCAGGCCGGATGGGCGCAAAGCAGCACCACACTATCGGGATCCGCGTCGAACCGGGCCGCCATGCGGGCGAGCGGCCTATCGTCCGCCGGCCGCCAGAAGGCGTCGGTATTGGCGACGAGCACCGGATCGGTTTCGATGAGCGGCAGGGCCGCGCGAGCGCCGCCGCCGGTGCCGAGCATCACCTCGTCCTCGCGCGACAGGGAAAAGCGGCAACCGGGAAAGCGCAGCGGCAGGGCGTCGACGGCCGCCGCCATCTGGTCCGCCAGATAGTGGGCGTTGACGGCGAAGCGCGTGAGCCCCTCGCCCGCCAATGGCGCGACCACCCGCTCGATCAGCGGCTGGCCGGCGACGGCGACGAGCGGCTTCGGCCGCGTCCCGGTCAGTGGCCTAAGCCGGGTGCCGAGGCCGGCGGCAAGAAGGATGGCGTCGGGCGGGAATCGGATAGTCATGGGACAAGACAATGGCCGGGACGAAGGCGGTTCGTCTACAGCGATGCGGCGATCCGGCCGCAATCGAGCCTGCCGCTCGGCGAGGACAGAACCGCCAGCCGCCCGGTCTCGCTTTCCGCCTGCCGCAACGCGACCACGAGATCGGCCGCGCCGGCGAGCGATGGGTCGCGCTCCGGCCATTCGACGAGGACAACGGTCGACGGATCGTCGAACAGGCCGAGTTCTTGTGTCTCGGAGGCATCGGCGAGCCGGTAGAAATCGGCATGCAGCAGCGAAATTCCGTTGCCGTCATAGGGCTGGACGAGGGCAAAGCTCGGCGAGGGTACCTCGAGCGCCTCGTCGCCGAGCAGCGTGCGGACGATGGCACGGGCCAGCGCCGTCTTGCCGGCGCCGAGATCGCCTTCGAGCAGGACAAGCATGCCGGGCCCGAGACGCGCGGCGATGGCGGCGCCGAGCCGGGCGGTGCCGGCTTCGTCGCTGATGGCGATGGCAGAGGCGCCGGCAGAAGCCGTGATCATTCCGCCGCGCCGGAGGTGAGCGCGTCGGCGCGCGCCGGCAGGTTGACGGTGATGCGGGTGCCGCGTGGCTCGAGTTCGTCGACCGAGAGCGTGCCGCCATGCAGGTTGACGAAGGCGCGCACGATGGTGAGGCCGAGCCCGGCGTCGCGCTGGCGGATTTCGGACGCGGTGCCGTCATAGCGCTGGGTCAGCGTCGCCTTGACCTCCTCCGGCAGGACCGTGCCCTCGTCCTCGATGACGAACAGGATGCGATCCTTGCCGCGCGATTTCACCTTGAGGTGGATTTCGGCACCATCGCGCGAATAGCGCACGGCGTTGGACAAAAGGTTGTAGAGAGCCTGGACGATTCGGGTGCCGTCGGCGACGAAGACGGGCAGGTCGGGATCGATCTCGACGCGCAGGTTCAGCGGCGTGATGTCGCTGCCGACAGCCAGCGTCGTGGCCAGGCCCGACCGGGCTTTTTCAATGAGGGTCGGAACGTCCTGCCTTGCCAGTTCGAGCTCGGCAATGCCGGCATCGACGGTGGCGAGATCGAGGATGTTGTCGATCAGTACGCCGAGGGTCGCGGACGAGGCCCTTATATACTCGGCATAGGCCTTCTGGCGATCGTTGAGCTCCCCGAGGCCTCCGGTGGCGAGCACTTCGGCGAAACCGATGATGGATGTCAGCGGCGAGCGGAACTCGTAGGATACGTTCTGCACGAAAGCGTCCTTGAGCCGGTCGGCGGTGACGAGGGCGTCGTTGCGTTCCTTCAGCACCTGCTGGTAGTTGGCGCTCTCGGTGACGTCGGCGAAGGTGAGCATGGTCTGCCCGTCCGGCAGGCGCACAGAGGCCCAGTCGACCAGCCGCCCGTCGGCGCGGCGCAGCCGGCCGGATCGGTCGGAGCGCGTCGGGTTGAGGTCGATGACGACCTGCTTGAGACCGGCCCAGATGGTGGCGCCGTCCTCGGGCATGGCCGCGTCGCAGGTCGAGGCGATCTCGTCGATATGGGGATGGCGCGCGATCAGGTTGATCGGCAGCTTCCAAAGGCTCGACAGGCGCGGATTGGCGAGGGTCAGCCTGCCATTGGTGCCGAACACGGCAACGCCCTCGTTGAGGGCGTTGAGCGTTTCGTTCTGCACGCGGTTCAAGGCATTGTAGCGGGTTTCGAGAGCGAGGCGCTCGGTCAGGTCGTTGAAGACGTAGATGACGCCGCCGGCCGACATCGGCACCGCCGAAACACTGACGGCGCGGCCGTCGGGCAGGTGCCAGAGCGATTCGCGCGGGGCGCTCAGGGCGTAGGAAGCAAGATGCTTGGAGCGCCATTCGCGATAATCGATCACCGCGGGCAGCTGCCCCTTGGTCCTTAGGCGGTCGAGCATGTCCTGCTCGGAGGTGCCGGGCTTGAGGTAATTCTCCTCGAGCGTCCAGAACGCGGCATAGGCGCGATTGGCCCTGACCAGCTTGCCCCGGATGTCGAAAACGGCGATAGGCCGCTCGATGGCATCGATGATGGCGCCGATATCGCCGGCCATGGAAGCGGTCGGGGCGGCGGAGACCAGGGGCGACGGCGCCCTGTCTTCGCCAACCGGGACAAGGCAGGCGACGTAGCCGTCGACAAGGGCGGACAGGGCGACGTCGAACCTGGCCTCGCCGATACGCTTGTTGCGCAGCACCGTGGCACCGCCGGCCTGTGCCAGCGCCCTTGCATGCGCCGTGCGATCGGACGCGGCGAACAAGTGCGGACGCCCAAGCACACGGGCCAGGACCACGGCGGCGGGATTGGCGATGGCGGTGCCATCCGCCGCCGACCAGACGAGGGCCGGCACGTCGAGCGTCGCGAACAGCCGTTCGGCGGCGAGGCAGTCGATCGGTTTCGGACTGTCGCTCGGCTCGGCCCGATGCGTCTCGGCGGTGCTGGCGCGCAGGCGCAGCACGGCGGCGCCGCCGATGGCGCGGCCGACGGCGCAGACGCGCCGTCCGTCACTGGCGGTGATGCCGATATCGAACGGCTCGCCGGCTGAGCGCAGGCGGGCCACGCTTAAAATCAGCACTTCGGCGTCGTCGCGGGGCAGCCAGCGGGTGAAATCGAGCAGGGCGTCGCGATCGATACCGGATGGCAGGATGGCGGCGGGATGTCCGAAGACCGCCGGACCCGGCGCCAGATCGTTCCAGCGCACGGTGACCTCGGGCATGCCCTCGAGAATGGCCTGGGCCTGGTCGAGTTCGGCGCGCAGCCGGGCGAGATGGGTGCGGGCGGCTTCGGCCGACTTGCGGTCGCGCTGGCGGGCGCGGATGAGCACGACGGCGGCCGAAAGACCGAAAACCACGGCGCCGGCCGCGATGGCGATGGGGGCAACGCCGGTCATGTAGGCAGAGACAAGGCTCTGGGCATTGGCGGGGGTGGTGGCAAAGGGGGTGAGAAGGACTGCGCCTGTCGCGCAGAATCCAACTCTGTTACGGAACCATGCATTGCGCATGCCGTGCCCCTTGCGCCGAAATTCTCGTTTCAATTTTCGCGCTCGCCCCGAGCGCAGGAGACCGGCGAAGCACCAACCCCATCTACCGCCGAATCACAGGTACAATAACTGCCGCCGGAATCGGGTTGAAGGGGAGAATTGGCAGGGGCGAGATTTTGCACAGAGGCCATGGAGTCGCAGCAATGCCATGCAAAAACCGGCGCCCGAAAGCGCCGGTTCGAAAGGCATCGTGATATCGAGCCGCGCGAGCGCGCTCGAAACGGCGCTCCTAGTCTATTTCACGTCTTGACGGAAACGGCCCGCCCGACAGCTTGCACCTCTCCCTTGGGGGAGAGGTCGGACCGTAGCAAAGCGAAGGTCCGGGTGAGGGGGCCTAGGCTCAGCGTTTGCGGCAAGGCCCCCTCACCCGCCGCTTCGCGTCGACCTCTCCCCCAAGGGAGAGGTGAAGAAAGCACCCGTTTCCAACTGACATGAAACGTCCTAGTAGCGGTACTGATCGGTCTTGAACGGGCCTGTCGGCGTGACGCCGATATAGGCGGCCTGTTCGTCGCTGAGCACCGTCAGCCTGGCGCCGAGTTTGGCGAGGTGCAGGGCCGCAACCTTTTCGTCGAGATGCTTGGGCAGCACGTAGACCTTGTTCTGGTACTTGGCGCCGCCGGTCCACAAGTCGATCTGGGCGAGGGTCTGGTTGGAGAACGAGGCGCTCATCACGAAACTCGGGTGGCCGGTGGCATTGCCGAGATTGACCAGGCGCCCCCTGGACAAAAGCACGATGCGGCGACCTTCGGCCAATTCGACGATATCGACCTGCGGCTTGACTTCGGTCCACTTGAAGTTCTGCAGATCGGCGACTTCGATCTCGTTGTCGAAATGGCCGATATTGCAGACAATGGCCATGTCCTTGAGCTTCTTCATGTCGTCGAGCGTCACCACACTCTTGTTGCCCGTGGCGGTGACGACGATGTCGGCGCGGTGCGCGGCATCGCTAAGCGTTACGACCTCGAACCCGTCCATCGCGGCCTGCAGGGCGCAGATCGGATCGACCTCGGTAACGAGGACGCGGGCGCCGGCACCCTTGAGGGACGCGGCGGAGCCCTTGCCGACATCGCCATAGCCGCAGACGATGGCGACCTTGCCGGCCATCATCACGTCGGTGCCGCGGCGGATGGCGTCGACCAGCGATTCCTTGCAGCCGTACTTGTTGTCGAATTTCGATTTGGTGACGCTGTCATTGACATTGATGGCCGGGAAGGGCAGTTCGCCGCGCTTTTCCATCTGATAAAGGCGCATGACGCCGGTGGTGGTCTCTTCGGAGACGCCCTTGATGTTGGCCTGGCACTTCGCATAAAAGCCCGGCTCCCGGGCGAGGCGGGCCTTGATGACCGTAAAGAGCTCTTCTTCTTCCTCGGACTTGGGATGGGCGAGAACGGACGGGTCCTTTCCGGCCTTGGTGCCGAGGGTGACCAGCAGCGTCGCGTCGCCGCCGTCGTCAAGGATCATGTTGGCGGTCTCGCCATTGCCCCAGTCGAGAATGCGGTCGGCGAACTGCCAGTATTCCTTGAGGGTCTCGCCCTTGTGGGCGAAGACCGGGATGCCGGCGGCCGCGATGGCGGCGGCGGCGTGATCCTGGGTCGAATAGATGTTGCACGAGGCCCAGCGCACTTCGGCGCCGAGCGCGGCGAGCGTCTCGATCAGGACCGCGGTCTGGATGGTCATGTGCAGCGAGCCGGCGATGCGGGCGCCCTTGAGGGGCTGGCGCGCGGCATATTCGGCACGAATGGCCATCAGGCCGGGCATTTCGACCTCGGCCATGTCGAGTTCCTTGCGGCCCCAATCGGCGAGGGCAATATCCTTGACGGCATAGTCCTGGGACATCAACGGTCTCCGCTTCGTGTCTCTAGAGGGTGGTTCGAAGCCCGCCTTATACGCGGCCAGCCTTGCGCAGACAATAAGGATATAAAGAAATGTTTATGTCTTTAGGTGTCGCGCTCGACACGGACGCGCGAGCGCCGGCGACGGAATGGCCGCGCCCCGGCCCAGCCGAGCAAGCCGAACAGCGCGTAGCCGACAAGCACGCCGATCCCGGCATAGGCGAAGCCTTCCGTCGTCACCGGCACGGCCGGATTGTAGGCTTCAAGGGCGCTGGCACCGATCTCGGGATCGTAATAGCGCGCGAAGCCGGTGACGCGGGTGACGATATTGGCATTTTCGAGGGCGTCGAGCTGGGTTTCGAGGCGCTCGTAGCGCGCGAGCGTTGAACCGATGTCCTCGCCCTGCCCGGCAAGGAACGCGATGTCGGTCTCTCGATAGGTGCCGAGCGCCTCCTGCCGGGATAGACCTGCCCGCGCCGCCGCGGCGTCGAATTTTTCAGCGATGACGCGCAGCTCGGCGACGGCGCCGCCGAGGCGCTGTTCATACTGCTGGGCGAATTCGGGGAATTGCGAGGCCGACAGCCCGATCGCCACGCCGCCCAGGACCGAGATCAGCCGCCTGATCATATGCCTTGCCTCCCGTCCGCCGGTTCGAAGTCCGCGCGGCCGATCCATCCATTGTCCAAAGCCAGAATCGCCGTGACACCGAAAAATAGCATGCGCGAGCCGGCCGGTCGCGCCGAAGCGCCTATTCGTCGCCGCCGCTCTCGGCGTCCTCGTCGAAACCGCAGCTGACCAGGTCGACCAGCGATTCCAGGGCCTCGCGCGCCTGAAGCCCGCGCGCCGTGATGAAAATCGTCGAGCCCGGGCCGGCACCGAGCATCATCAGGCCCATGATCGAGGTGCCCGCGACCGTGATGCCGTCCTTGACGACGCTGATCTCGGCGTCGAAGCATTCGACCGTGCGCACGAAACGCGCCGAGGCGCGGGCGTGCAGACCCTTCTTGTTGCAGATCAGCACGCGCTGGCACAGCGCGCGTCCGGCGTCGGCAACACCAGAGTTGGGCAATGGTTCAGCCTCCCAGAACGTCGTTGGCGACGTTGATATACTTGCGCCCCGCGTCCTGGGCTTCGCGCACGGCCGCCTTCATGTCCATTTCGCCGCGCACTCGCGCCAGCTTGACCAGCATGGGCAGGTTGACGCCGGCGATGACCTCGACCTCGCGGTTCTGCATCACCGAAATGGCGAGATTGGAGGGCGTGCCGCCGAACATGTCGGTCAGGATGACGACGCCTTCGCCGGCATCGACCCGGCCGACGGCCGAGACGATGTCGTTGCGCCGCTCTTCCATGTCGTCGTCGGGGCCGATCGAGATGGTCTCGCACGCCTCCTGCGGACCCACCACATGTTGCAGCGCGGCGCGAAATTCCTCCGCAAGCCGGCCATGCGTTACAAGAACCATGCCGATCATACTCTTCCCCGGGCGGCAAATTTGCAGTCGCCGCCGAGTCTCGGCTGGCGCGCGCTCGGTTTCAAGTCCTTTTTTAGGCGGCGGTTCGAGGCGGCGGCAATTGCGCCACGGCCTCGGAAACGAGCAGGACTTGGTGGGCGCTGTCCACCACGCTGCGCTCGGGCACCGGGCATCGGGCCAGTCTGGCGCCTTCGAGCTCGGTTTCGAGGTCTTCGTCCTCGAGAAAACGGACGAGCTCGCCGGTCATGTCGACGACAAGATCCAACGGCGCACGCGCCACACTCGGGCGTCCGACGATGCCGCGCCCGCGCAGTTCGATCAGCCCGGCGATGTTGGGCGGAGCCGACATGACGAGGCGGCCGTTTTCGACTGTGATCTCGATCCGGTCGTCGGCGACCAGGAACGCCGCCTCGCCCCGGTCGCGCCAGATATCGAGCAGTTGCAGGGCGAGCAGCGACTTGCCGGAGCCGGATCGGCCGCGCAGCATCAGGCCGTGGCCCCCCAGAACGATGCCGGTTCCGTGCAGATTGACCATCTTTGCCTCCTATTTGCGGGCGCGCGGCAGGCGCACGGTGAACACGGCCCCGGAGCGGTCCGTGCGGTTTTCAGCATCGATCGTGCCCTTGTGGGCCTCGACGATCTGTTTCGAGATGGACAGGCCCAGACCGGAATGGTCGCCGAAGCTCTCGGTGTCCGGCCGGTCGGTGTAGAAGCGCTGGAAAATGCGGCTGGTCTCGCCGCGAATGCCTGGACCCTCGTCGGTGACGGTCAGGACGAACTGGTCGCCCTCGACGCCGAGTTCGGCCGTGACGGTGCCGCCTTCGGGCGAGAAAGACACGGCATTGTCGAAAAGGTTGGAGACCACCTGGGCCAGTCGGCTGTCGTGGCCGAAAACGCGCGGCGCGACGCGGCCGGTCTTTTTGACGTAGACCAGCGAAACATCGCGCTTGGCGGCCATGTCGGCATGCATTGAGGCAAGCGCCGACAGCAAAAGGTCAAGATCGACCTGTTGTTGCGCCTCGCGCGCCAGTTCGGCGTCAAGGCGGGAGGCGTTGGAGATGTCCGAGATGAGCCTGTCGAGGCGGCGGACATCGTGCTGGATGACGGCGGTCAGCTGGTCCCGCTGCTCGGGCTTGGTGGTCCGGGGCAGGGTCTCGACGGCGCTTCTCAATGAGGTCAGCGGGTTCTTCAGCTCATGCGCCACATCGGCGGCGAAGCGCTCGATGGCCTCGATGCGGTCGTAAAGCGCATTGGTCATCGACCGGAGGGCGCCCGACAGGTGGCCGATCTCGTCGCCGCGCTCGGTGAAATCGGGGATTTCGGCGCGGGCGGTCATGGAGGTGCCGGCCCGTTCGGCGGCGTCCGAGAGCTTGCGCATCGGTCCGGCGATCGTGCCGGCGAGCAGGAAGGACAGCGTCGTGGTCACCAGCGCCGCCACCAGCGCGACCCTCAGGATGCTCAACCGCTCGGCGGCGACGATCGAATCGATGTCGCCCGGCTGGGTCGAGAGCAGCAGCACCCCGACAATGGTGTGCAGGCGCTGGATGGGCACGGCGACGGTGATGACCATGCGACCGGTCGAATCGACGCGTACCAGGTCGGCAACCGACCCGTTGAGGGCGACGCCGACCTCCGGATAGCGTTTGCCTTCGTCGGGTCCGTATTCCAGGTAGATGGAAAAACTGTCGCCCGGCACCCAGCTCATCAGCGCGTTCCACCAATCGACCAGAATGGTTTCATCCTTGGCCGGCAACGGTGGCGCGCGCAGCACCTCGCCGGAAACATAGAGGCTCGAACTGTCGAGAATGAGCAATCCGTCCTTGTCGTAGATGCGGGCGCGGGTGCGCGTCGGCGTGATGAGGTTGCGCAAAAGCGGTGCGACGCGTTCCGGGCTGATGGGGAATTCGAGGGCGGGATCGAAAAAGCTGAACGGCGTCGTGGGATCGCCGCCGCTCATCTTCAAAAGCAGGTCGGGATTGACGGTGATCAAATCGCTTTCGACCGTCGCCGAGGCGGCGATGGCGGCGGAGATGATCTCGCCCTGGATCCTCAGGGCCTGGACGCGGGCGTCGATGAGGCCGGCACGCCACTGGTTGAGAAACAGGATGCCGATCACGAGGGCGGCGAGGGCGGCGAGGTTGAGAACGACGATGCGGCGCCTGAGCGAGGCGAAGATCGTCACGCGAACGATTTCGCGCAGGGCGCCGGTCAGCCGCTCGAGACCATGTTTTCGCGCCGATGCCGGACCGGCGCGCCCGCCGGACCCGGCCTTCGCGTGCCGGTCGGCCTTGCTGGCCTCGGTCGTTGCCGCCAACTACTGCTCCTTGAAGCGGTAGCCGACGCCATAGAGCGTTTCGATCATGTCGAAATCGTCGTCGACCACCTTGAACTTCTTTCTCAGGCGCTTGATGTGGCTGTCGATCGTGCGATCGTCGACATAGACCTGATCGTCATAGGCCGCGTCCATCAGCGCATTGCGCGACTTGACGACGCCCGGACGGTGCGCCAGCGCCTGCAGGATGAGGAACTCGGTCACGGTCAGGGTGACGCGCTGGCTCTTCCAGGTGCAGGTGTGGCGCTCCTCGTCCATGACGAGATTGCCGCGTTCGAGCACGGCACCGGCCGGGGAGCCGTCGGCGGCGGGAGCGCCCGACGCGGCCGCATCGCGCGGCGCCACGCGCCGAAGGATGGCGCGGACGCGCTCGACCAGAAGACGCTGGCTGAACGGCTTGGTGATGAAATCGTCGGCGCCCATCTTGAGGCCGAACAATTCATCGATCTCCTCGTCCTTGGAAGTGAGGAAGATGACCGGCATGTCGGATTTCTGCCTCAAGCGCCTCAATAGTTCCATGCCGTCCATGCGCGGCATCTTGATGTCGAGAATGGCGAGGTCCGGCCGATCCCTGCTCAACCCTTCAAGGCCCGAGGCGCCGTCGGTATAGGTGGCCACCTGGTAGCCTTCGGCTTCGAGCGTCATCGACACCGAGGTCAGGATGTTGCGGTCGTCGTCGACCAAGGCGATCTTTGGCATAGGCCCTCCTTGCCAACCGGGTGCGTTGTGCCGTGCGCGGCGGCGCGCACCGCACGAAATGGGTTTGGCCGGCAGAATTGCGCGCATATTAAGGCAGATGGGTATCTGCCGCCAGTTACGCAATGTTCATGCGGGCGATCGCCGCCCGACGCAAACAAGCAGACTTTGCCCTTGGCATGCCCGGTCTGGGCGGCTTCAGAGCGGCGCGTAGAAGACGTGGCTGCCGATGGAGGCGACGCGCTTGAGCTTGCCAGCCCATTGCGGGCTGACCGACACAGTATGGTAGAACAGCGCCGTTTCCGGGATCATTTCAGTGCGGGCGCCGACCTGCTGCTGCCGGAGGGCCGCCTCGGCGATCATGTGGGCCCTGATCCAGCTTTCGCGCACGATGCGGTTGCCGTCGCCGCCATCGTCCGGCTTGCCGTCGCAGGCGAAGGAGAACTGGCAGCGATATTTGCCCTTGTCGGCGTTCTGGTAAACGACGCCACAGATCGAGGACGGATAGCGCGACGAGGCGACGCGATTGAGAATGACATCGGCCACCGCCCATTGCCCGATCTCGGGTTCGCCCCGCGCCTCGTGATAGATGGCGGTGGCGAGGCAGGAACGCTCGGACCTCAAAGTCTCGACGCGCGCCAGGGTCGGCACGTAGCCACCGGCGACGTAGTCGGCCAGCAGGGCCTCGGTCAGCGCCGGCCGCTCGGTTCTTTGCACCCAGGTCTGGGGATCGAAGGTGCCGTTACGGTCGAACGATGCCGTCGGCAGGTGCGTGACATAGGAGGTGAGCAGTTCGGGGGTCAGCGCCGCGACTTCGGTGACATCCTCGGCGGCAGCCGGTCCCGACGCCAGAAGCGCGAGCGCGAGCAAAAGCCCCGCCGCCAGCTTCGTGCCTGCCCGTCCGAAACGCTTCAAAGCCAATCCCCCGGCGCACGCCCATGGGCGTGTCTTCGCCGGCCAGACTAGACAAAAGACAAACGCTTTTAAACCGCTATTTCACGCTTGGTTAACCCTGGGCGCTAACGCGGCGTTAACCATGAAGGTCCATCGCGCGCAGCGATTCGGGGCCGACCGCGGGCCGGCTGCAAGGTTCAGGCGGCGGCATCGGCGAAATAGGCGAGGCGCACCGCGTCGAGATCGGGATGGATGGCGCTGCACATCGCCGCCACTTCCGGCGTCGGCGCGATCAGATCGGGCACCATGACCGCGATCATGCCGGCGCCGCTGGCGGCACGGATGCCGTTGGGACTGTCCTCGAGGGCGAGGCAGGCGCCGGGCGCGACGCCGAGCCGTTCGGCCGCGGTCAGGAACGGCTCGGGATGCGGCTTGCCCAGCACGGTGTCGTCGCGGCCGATCACCACCTCGAACAGGTCGATCAGGCCGGCACGGTCGAGCCGTTTCAGCGCCATCGGCCGTGCCGTCGAGGTGACGACCGCCGCCGGAATGCCGCGCGCCCGAAGCAGCAGCAGGAGATCGCGGGCCCCGCGCTTGTGGGAAATGCCGCGCTCGGCTTCGATGTCGCCCATGTTTTCATGCATGCGCCTGTGGTAGCGGTCGAAGGGGAAGGCGGTGCCGAATTCGGCCAGGAACAGGGCGCGCGCCATGTCGTTGGGCACACCGACCTGGGCGGCGTGCAGCGCCTCGGTCATTTCGTAGCCGAGCTCGGCGCAGGCCGCGAATATGGCTTCGCGATACAAGGGCTCGGTGTCGAGCAGGGTGCCATCCATGTCGAAGACGACGGCGGCTATGCCGTAGCGGGGAGTGGTCGCGATCATTTTTCGTTTTGCCGGTGTGAGGGAAGCGTCGGCGCAGCCGGTCAGCCGCGCGGGTTTTGGGAACAGGGCGTGCCGTCGCGCCGGGCTAACAAGGGTATGCCGTGCTTGCCGGCGGCGCCGAACGCGCGGCACCGACGCGTTCCGACCCACCGGTGGAACGGCGGCGGCCGGAGGAACCCGGCGGTCTTGGGCACGGTTTCGGGATCGATGCGCTTCGGCATGGGGGAGGTCCTTTGCGGGCGGGCATCTTGCTGGGCGCGTCATACACCCAATCGCGACGCGATGCACGGGGCGGCGCCGGGACGGCACGGACGGCGGCGCCTGCGGCGTTTTGTAGCGCTCGGATCGGCCCGTACCTGCTGGGTGCAATCTGCATGCGGGTCACGACCTTCCCCTCGGCTGGACCGTCCGAGAAGCGTTGCTGCCTCGCTTTGGGCATTTTCACAGATAGCCACGGTCCGGCCCTTGTCGCGGAAAAGAAAGGCAAGTGTCGTGGCGACCAGGAACGCCATCCTGATCGTCGAGTTCGCCCGCGATCCGATGGCACAGGGACGATCGCTCTTTGAAGCGACCCTTAAGGCGGCGCGCCTGCGCCTGAGACCGATTGTGATGACCTCTCTTGCCTTCATGCTGGGCGTGTTGCCGCTGGCCTTGTCAACCGGTGCGGGATCCGGCGCCCAGAACGCGGTGGGTTTCGTCGTCCCGGGCGGCATGATCTCGTTTGCGACCTTGGGCATCTTCTTGGTGCCGATCTTTCTTGCCGGCATCGTTGGCCCGATGAACCGCCTGAGGAAGATCGGCGCGTCCACACCTCCGGCATCCTGACAGGACGGGAAGCGCTTTCGGCCCGCCGAACGATGCGCATCCAGAACCGGCGCGCAATCGACAGAAATACTTGCCCCGAATCACCCCGGCCGTTCGCGTCAAAAACCTGGTGCTTCAGACGGCGGGACGAGCTGCTTCCAGCCGCCGCCACCCCGGAACGGGACACCGGCTTCATTACAAATCGGCAAGATTGTTTCTCGGGCTGAGCTGTTCGTGGCTGGGTGTTTTCAATCCGGGACAGGAAACAATGCGAAAACATACAGGACTTGGGGGGTCATTTTTGCCGGGTTATCCTTTGCGCATCCACCAACAGAGGGTGGCGCTCGGCCAAACTTGCCGGGTTCTCGAGCCGAGCCGCCCAGCAACAGGTTATCCCAGCCGTGACCCCCGACCGCGCAGAATTGCCTATCGCCGGTCCGGCCCCGGACAAGCCGCCCGAGGCGCCGGAACGCATGGCGCCGGCAGCGCCGCACGATGTCCGGGCCGATTGCCTCTCGCCAGCGTCCCGCGCAAGCAGAGCCGGCTGGAACAATTTGCCTACCCGGCGGCAAAGTCTACCCATTAACCTTCTGGAATATTTGTCGTTTCCAGCTTTTTTTCCGCCTGAATCCACGACGCGGGCCGTTCAACTCCCTGAAACCGGACATCCGACTTGGAGAACGTGAAATGGCCCATGCAGCTGCCAGCGGTGTGCAGAGCGCAAATCCAGACCAGTGGGATGACAAACAGACCGTGAGCGAGGAGCGGCATGAGGACAAAGGTGCGGAGAATCGGCAGGCCGCCGCCCGTCCGCTCGATGAGGACGATCTCCTTTTGCGGCTTGTCGCTCAAAACAGCGAGGCGGCGTTCCGAGTCCTGGTCGAACGTCATGTCGACCGGTCCTATGCGCTGGCGCTGCGGCTTCTCGGCAATGTCGCCGATGCCGAGGATGTCGCCCAGGACGTGATGCTCAGAATCTGGTCGACGCGCGGCAGGTGGCAGGAAGGCAAGGCCAGGTTCACCACTTGGCTCTATCGGGTGATCACCAATCGCTGCATCGACCTGCGTCGGCGGCCCAGAACCGAGGACATGGACAAGGCGCCGGACATGGCCGACGACAAGCCGGATGCGCTGTCGATGGTGCATCGCGACGAGATCAAGACGCTTCTGGAATGCGCCATGCAGCAGCTTCCCGAGCAGCAGCGGACGGCCCTGATCCTGTCCTACACCGACGACCTCAGCAATCCGGAGGTCGCCGAGATTATGGACAAGTCGGTCAGTTCGGTGGAGTCCCTGCTCAAGCGCGGCCGTCAGAACCTGCGGGAGCTGCTGCGGAAATCCGAAGGAACGATCGTCGATTCCTTTACAAAGGATTAACGCCAACCCATTCTTTTTTATGTAGAAATAGCGCCTGATATCGTTGGAACGAACGTTCAAGAGGTTAGGTGCGCCTCACGCGTTCCTCTCGTCCGGCGAAGCTCCGGGGGAGTATCCGTCTCAAGGAGTGAGCAAGCATGCCTGTAATTTCAACCAATCTCGCTGCCAACTCGGCCGTGCGCTACCTCAACATCAATTCCGCGGAACAAACAGCGTCCTTGTCCAAGCTGGCCAGCGGTTCGCGCATCACCCAGGCCTCGGACGACGCCGCAGGTCTCGCGATTTCCACCAAGATTTCGTCCGATGTCACGGCCCTGACCCAGGCCGCCACCAACGCCTCGCACGGTGTTTCCGTGCTGCAGACGGCCGATGGCGGCGCCTCCAACATCTCGGATATCCTTCAGCGCATGAAGTCTCTGGCTTCGCAGTCATCGTCCGGTACGGTGACCGACACCGAACGCGCCTATATCGAAGCGGAATTCGCCCAGCTCATCGAGGAAGTCGACGGCATCGCCACCGGTACGCGCTACAATGGCCAGAGCCTTCTGGACGGTTCGAGCGATTTCGCCGACGGCACGTCCATCATGGTCGGTTCGAGCGCCTCGGACACGGTGATTGTGCAGATCGAAACCCTGACCGCGCAAAGCCTCGGACTGACCACGTCCGAGATCGCTAGCGACAGCGGTGCAGCCGCTGCAACGACCGCGGGTTCAGCTGCCGGCAGCATCGATATTTCGGGCGGCATCACTTTTGCCGCTGCCGAAACCCTGACCATTTCGGTTGACGGCGGCTCCGACGTGACGGCGGCGTTCACCACCTCGGGCGGCACCAGCGGCACCTATACGCAAGCCGAAATCCTCAGCACGATCAACACCGCTCTGGGCACCACCGGCACGGCCTCTGTCGATACCAATGGCAATATCGTGGTCACCAGCGCTACGACGGGAGCGTCCAGCACGGTGTCCATGACGTCCAATGGCTCAGCCTTGATTGACGCTACGCCCGCAACGACCGCAGGTTCGGCTACCGGCAGCATCGATATTGCGAGCGGCATCACCATTGCCACCGACGAGACCCTGACCATTACGATCGACGGCGGAAGCGCCGTGACGGCGAATTTCACCACCACGGGCGGTACTGGCGGTACCGGCGCCTATACGCAGACCGCAATCCTCGCCGCCATCAACACCGCTCTGGGCACCACCGGTACGGCCTCGGTCGACACCGATGGCAATATCGTGATCACCAGCGCCACGACGGGAGCGACCAGTTCGGTGGCCCTGTCGTCTGATGGCACAGCCTTGGTTGGAACCGTGTCCACCATCGCGGGCACATCCACTGCGACTGCGACTGCCACCGCGGGCACTGCCACCGCCGCCGCCGCGGCGACCCTCGCTGGCACCACCACCGGCTATACCGTTACCGGCGACGACGTCAGCTTCGAGGTCAACGGCACGAAGGTGACCCTATCGGCTACGGGTGGAACCTCCGGAGACGGTGTCTACAGCGTCGCCGATCTGGTGACCGCCATCAACACCGCGCTGACTGCCGACAGCAACACCGCCGTGACGGCGTCGACCGCCAGCAGTGGTGGCGCGCTGACCTTCACCAGCGCCGCGACCGGTACCACCGCCAGCGTCACCATCGACACATTCGACGGTCTCGACGCGACCGATCTCGGCTTGACCGCCACTACGGCGGAAACGAGCCTTTCGGTGGACGACCAGACCAGCGCCATCGACGCCATCGACGCCATCGATGCCGCCATCGATATCGTATCCAAGGCCCGGGCCAGCATTGGCGCCCTGGAATCGCGGTTCTCGTTCCGCTCCGAATCGATCGCGACCAGCATCGAAAATCTTGAGGCGGCGAATTCGGCCATCACCGACACGGACATCGCGGCCGAATCCTCCAGGCTCGCCTCGGCCAAGGTCAAGACCCAGGCCGCCGTTGCCGCGGCGGCCCAGGCCAGCCAGATGCCTCAGGATCTGCTGAAGCTGATTCAGTAAACGCTTCCCTGACACGAGCCGGGAATGGGCGCCTCGGTGCCCATTCCCACCTCCCTTTCCGGACCCCCGCATCGGAACCGGAGTGAGAACGCGGTCGGATTTTGCTTCGGATTGGCGTCATGACGAGTGTTTCCAGCACCACTTCGCTCTTGTCCTCGACCTACACGTCGACGACGTCGACCGCTACCTCGACATCGTCGAGCGATATCGACTGGAGCGGGCTGATCGAGGAAGCCGTCGCGGCAAAGCTCACCAAGGCCGATACGATCGAGCTCAAGATCACCGACAACGAGGCGACCATTGCCGCCTATCAGGAATTGCAGACGCTGCTGCAGGATCTTGCCGACGCCGCCAATGCCCTGAGAGCGCCGTCGGGCAGTTCTTCCACCGCCGACAACGCCTTTTTGAACCGCGCCGCCTATCTCTCGGAAAACGGCGATGTCGACGCGAGCGCGTCGGCTGCCGCCACCATCGAGGACGGCGCCGCGACCGGCAGCTACGACCTGACGATTTCCCAGATCGCCAAGTCCCACAAGGTCGCGGGTGGCACCATGTCCTCGATCACGGACGAGCTCGGCTATGATGGCGTGATCACGCTGGGCACCGATGCCGGCACGAGCAGCCAGATCACCATCACCTCGGACATGACCCTTGACGAGGTCGCAGAGGCAATCAACGCCAAAACGGACGCAAGCGGTGTCAAGGCGAGCGTGCTCAAGGTGTCGGATACCGACTACCGGCTTATCCTGAGCGGCGCGGAAACGGGCAACACGCTCACCGCCGCCAGCGTTTCCGGCGACGACCTGCTCACCGGGCTGGGCATTCTTGATAGCGGCGGCTTTGCCGACGAATTGCAGGCCGCCCAACAGGCGATCTTTGCCATCGACGGCATCGAGATCACCCGCTCCGGCAACGATGTCGACGATGCCATCGATGGCATCACCCTGCATCTTTATCAGCAAACGCCGGACGATACCTCGATCACCCTGGAGATCGGCACCGATCTCAGCACCGTCAAGCAAGCCATCACGACCCTGGTCGATGCCTATAACGCCTATCGCGAGTTTGCCTTTGCCCAGCAGCAGGCGCCGACAGGCGATGAGGACGACGATTCCGTCCTGTTCGGCGATGGCACGTTGCGCAACGTCAATTCCGGCATCAACAGCGCCCTGACCGCGATGATCGGCGGGGACAGCATGGCGCTGCTCGGACTGACTTTCGACGAAAACAATGCGCTGGTGCTTGACGAAGACACACTCGACGACGCGCTGCTCAATGATGCCGACGCCGTCGAATCCCTGCTGACTTTCTCGATGACATCGTCCTCGGCAAAACTACTGATGCTGGCTCGGGGCACGAATCTTGTTGACGATGTCACGCTCGACATCACGGTCGATGAAAATGGCGCCGTCTCCTCGGTCGGCGTCGACGGCAACCCTGATCTGTTCACCATCAGCGGCACCCGCATCATCGGTGCCGAGGGAACAAAATACGAAGGCTATACATTTGTATATGCCGGATCGAGCAGCCTTTCGGTCGACCTGTCCTTTCAGACCGGCATCGCCGAATTGCTCTACAACGCCACGGACGGCGTCTCGGACACCAGCGAGGGCATACTCGAAACCCTGATCGAGACCCTCAAAGACACAAACGAGACGCTCTCGACCGAGGTCGACGACATCACGGAGCGCGCCGAAACCTACCGCACCAATCTGACGACGCGCTACGCAGAATATCAGGCGGCAATTGAATCCGCCGAATCCATGCTGGAATACCTCACCACCCTTATCGACACCTGGAACAACTCGTGATGACCCAAAGCTTCGCCAAAGCCGTGACCGCCTATCGGCAGGCGGCAACCCATGTGACTCCGGCAGTTGCGGTGGTGCGGCTCTACGACGAGGCCATCAGGCGGATTCGCCGGGCTTCGAAGGCGGCGACCGACAACCGTCTGGAGGAGGCGCATGCCGGCGTTCTGCGTGCGACCACGATCTTTCTCGGCCTGATGGGCAGCCTGGATTTTGCGCAAAGTCCCGAGCTTGCCACGACGCTCAAGCAAACATACGTTAGCAACATCATGGCGCTGCATGGCGGGTTTGGACGGCCGGACATGGCGGCACGCTATGACACGCTCCTGGGGGGACTTGCCGAGTTGCGCAATGCGTGGGCGCAAATTGCCGGCTTGCCGGAGGTCCCGGTCAGAGGCGCTTGAGCGCACCCGGCCAGCCGAATGGCGACGGGCGCAAAAAGAGAGTGCCCATTCGCCGTGTCTATCGAGGAATTCGAGACCAAACTTGCCGTTTACGGGCCGGACCTTGTGCTCTGGCCCGATACCGAGCGCCAGGCTGCCGAGGCCTTGCTTGCCGGCTCCGTGCCTGCACGACAGATGCTCGATCTCGAGGCCCTTTTAAAAAGGGAGCTTGGCGGCAAAGGCATTTCCGCACCCGAGGGGCTCGTGGATCGCATCGTCGCCAAAGCCCTCGATTCGCGCCCGCGCAAGCCAAAGCCGTAGCCCCTCCTCGACGCTGTCGCGTTTTTCTCCAAAGCCTGCATTCCGGCCTGACCAGCGCGCGCCTTGCCTCGGCGATCGCGGACCATGCCGAAACGCGCGGACTGCGCTTTTCATGCGTCCCTCGATACTTTTAAGCGCCTGAAAAAGCGCTCCCAGCCGTTTCAAGAACATCACCCTTCGGTGACGAACTTCGAAACGACAATCCCGACGACGCAGACGGAAAACCCTGCATCCCGGGGCGATGGGAGCAGACAGATGAGCATATCCACAGTGAGTTCCGCCACGACCACGGCGGCCACGACGACGAGTTCCTCCTCCCTTTCCGCCAGCCTGACCACGGAAGACTTTCTCAGTCTCCTGGTGACCCAGCTGCAGAACCAGAATCCGCTCGACCCGACCGATCCGGACAAGCTGCTCGACCAGATGGTTTCGTTTGCCGGCTACCAGCAGCAGCTCGATATGTCCGAGACGCTGAGCAATATCAGCACGACGCTGGATACGATTGCATCCGGCCTCGACATCACCGTCTAGGGAGCACGAAGATGTCCCTGTCCGGTGCCATCAGTGCCGCCGTCACGGCCTTGAGTGCCCAGAGTTCGGCGCTCTCGCTTGTTTCCAACAATCTGGCCAATGCCTCGACCACGGCCTACAAGACAACCTCGGCCAGCTTCGCCAGCCTCCTGTCCGGCGGCAGCGCAGTATCTGGCGTCGCATCCGGCGGCGTCGCCATCTCAGGCGTTTCCAATGTCACCGAGCAAGGCCTGCTGACGTCGTCGTCGGTCTCCACCAATGTCGCAATCTACGGCAACGGCTTTTTCGTCACCAATGACGCCGCCGAAGGCGGTGCGGCCTATTATACGCGCAATGGCGAGTTCTCCGTCGACGCCGACGGCTATCTGGTCAACAACGGCTATTTTCTCCAGGGCTGGCCGACTGACGCGGACGGCACTGTCGTCGGCGGCACCACGGCGTCCAACCTCGAATCGATCGATGTCGACTCGATCTCGACCATCGCCTCGCCAACAACGGAAACCTCATTCGTTGCCAACCTTCCGGCCGACGCGACGGTGGGTGGTACCTTCACCAGCTCGATCGAGGTGTTCGACTCGCTGGGAACGGCCGCCAATGTCACGGTGACCTGGACCAAGACGGCCGACAACAGCTGGACGGCGAGCTTCAGCAACCCGGTCAGCAACGGCGCAACAATCGGTACGACGAGCGCCGGTGCCATCGCGATCGCCTTCAACGACGACGGCACCCTCGCCAGTACCAGCCCGTCCCCCGCGACACTTGCCATTTCCGGCTGGACGACCGGCGCCGCCGCCAGTTCCATTGCGCTCGATTTCGGCACGGCCGGCACCGCAACCGGCCTCAGCCAATACGCGACCGGCGACGAAACGCTCACCGTCGATCTGGAATCGACCCAGGACGGCACGGCGATGGGGAGCCTGATCTCGATCTCCATCGACGAGGACGGCAATGTCAACGCCAACTACGACAACGATACCGAACGCGCCATCTTCAAGATTCCGGTCGCAACCTTCACCAATTCCGACGGTTTGACGAGCTTGAGCTATGGCATGTATGCCGCGAGCACCGAATCCGGTTCCTCGACCTTGCGTCTGTCGGGGCAAAACGGTGCCGGCACGGTCTATGGCAGCCAGATCGAATTGAGCACCACCGACACGAGTACCGAGTTCGCCAACATGATGGCGGCGCAGCAGGCCTATTCCGGCGCCGCCCAGGTGATGTCGGCCGCCAACTCGATGTTCGAGACCCTGATCTCGGCCGTGCGATGAGCACCGGAGCGCCTAAAGCTGCGGTCGTCGCGAAAACCGGCGATCTGGGGCATCTGTGGCGCCTTCGCCAGTCGGTCGAGCAGATCAGGGCAAACGCGCACTCGAAGTCAGATGCCAAGCAGATTCTCGCCTTGCTCGATGAATTGACGACCGCAATGACCGCGCTTGCCGCACAGGCAAGGGACCTGCGCATCCAGATGGTCTCGGTCCAGCTTGGACTGGCAGCAACCACGGCCTATTGCCGCGCCAAAACACTCGCATTCGGACGCGAAAACGGAGACAGACCATGACCTATTCTAACGTCGCAACGACCGTGTCCACTTCCGGGGAAGTCGGCAATCTGATCGAACTGATCGACCTTGTCGAAACCCTGAACGAGCAGATCGTCGAGGAAAACACCATGCTGGCACGCGGAATGCCTGCCTCGGTCTCCCAGAACGTCGTCCGCAAGGCGGCCCTTAGCGCACGGCTCGACGCGTGGATGTCCCGCATCCGCAGCGGCGATCCCGCATTCGTCGAGGCCGACAAGTCATTGCATCGCGAACTGGTCGAAGGACTGACCACTCTGCAAGACGTGATGTCGGAGAACATGAGCCTGCTCAAGCGCGCCATGGCCGTTACGCACCGCCGGATCGAGGCCATCATGTCGGCGGTGCGCGAACAGACCGGAGCGAAAAGCGGCTACACGCAGCACGGCTTGCCCAGGCTCGACGAGGCGCGCGCTTCGGCAAGCCGCAGCCAGTTGGCCTGATCCATAACCGGGGCCGGCGTGATGTCCTTTTCGGCGATCAGAACCATCGCAACCAGCGCGATGATGGCGAGCCAGGTCCAGATTCAGGTGACCTCGTCCAACATCGCCAATGCCGACACCGAAGGCTATTCGCGCAAGATCGCGACCCAAATTGCCACGGTTACCGGCTCGGTGAGTTCGGGCACCGCGATCACCGCAATTGCGAGCAACGTCGACAAATACCTGTTGCGCGACCTGGTGGCGGCCACCTCGATCCAGAGTGCGGCGACAATCAGCGAAAGCTTCGCCAACTCGCTCCAGTCCCTTTTTGGCAACGTTTCAACCGATGAAGACGGCAGCACCTCGATTGCCGCCACCATCGCCGACATGGAATCCGCGCTGAGTTCGCTGTCCGGCACGCCGGAAAGCGACATTCTCGCCAATGTTGCCCTTGAGAGCATCGAGACCCTTGCAACCCAATTGCGGGAAACCTCGGGCCTCATCCAGGGGCTCAGGGAAGATGCCGACGGCCAGATCGCCGATACGGTGACAAATATAAACGAGGCTCTCGAGACCATAGACTCTCTCAACGACCAGATCGTCACGGCCACGGCGCGCAAACTGTCGACCGCCGATCTGGAGGACCAGCGCAATCAGGCGCTGCAAACCCTCGCCGAAGCCATCGATGTCTCGTATTGCGTCTCCTCGGATGGCACCATGCGCATCGCCACGTCCTCGGGCACGGTGCTGCTCGACAGCAAGGTGCATGCGCTCAGCTACGATCCGGCGGCCATTGTCACGGCCGATACCGTCTTTGAAGCGATCACCGTCGATGGCAAAGACATCACCGGCACATTGAGTGGCGGCACGATCGGCGCCCTGCTTGAGCAACGCGATGACGTTCTGCCCGAGGTGCAGGACGAACTGGATTCCCTTGCGACAGGGCTCATCGACGCGCTCAACGTGGCCTACAATGCCGGCACGACCCTGCCGGCACCGGACAGCCTCACCGGCACGACCAGCATCAATCCGAGCGACAGCCTTTCGGCCACCGGCACGACGCGCATCGCGCTGGTCGATGACGGTGGCGGATTGGTGTCCTACGCCGATTTCGATCTGTCGGCCTATACGACAATCGGCGACCTCGTCGGCGCAATCGACGCCACCACCGGGTTCGATGCCAGCGTGACCGACGGCGTGCTGACCATCGCCAGCACGGGTGGATCGGGAATAGCGATCGCTGGCATTGATGCGGAAATTGGATCGGACAGCGCCGGCTTCTCCGCCTTTTTCGGGCTCAATGATCTGCTGACCGGCACCGGCGCCGCCGACATCGCGGTCGCCGAGAGCGTTGCCTCCAATGGCTTGAGCACGGCGACGCTGAGCGCCGCGGCGTCCCTGACGGCCGGCACCCAGGTCGTCTCCTATTCGCAGGACTTTGTCCGGAGCCTGACCGATGCCCTCAGCGAGGATCAATCCTTTGCCGCCGCGGGCGCGTTGGGCGCAACCTCGACAAGCCTCGCCGAATATGCCGCCAAGATCGTCGCGGATGTGGCGAGCCGCGCGTCAGGCGCCGAAACAGGCCTCGAAACCGCGCAAAGCGCCTACGGTTCTCTGTCGGATGCCTTCCTGTCCGAAACCGGGGTGAACATCGATGAGGAGACCGCAAACCTGACAGAATACCAGCAGCTCTACTCTGCCTCCGCCCAGCTTTTCGAAGTGCTGAATGCGATGTTCGACGCGCTTCTCAGCGCCGCCCAATCGGCCTGACGGGAGGAACAAATGAGCATGCGCGTTGCCACTTTCGCCACATCCAACCGGCTGCTCGACGCCTCCATGCGGCTTCAATCCCGGATGACCGAAATGCAATTGCGGGAGGCCAGCGGCGTCAAGTCGAGCGATTATGGCGGGCTCGGCACGCAAAGCGGCACGCTGATCAATCTCGAAACCTCGCTGAAACGCGCCAGCGCCTACGCGACCGCCATCTCGGAAGCCAGCGACCGGATCGATGCCATGTATTCCGTGCTCGGAAACGTCACCGACATGCTGACCGACTTCCGCACCCAGATTTCCGCGGCACTCAGCGCCGACGGCGACGAGGACACCAATTCTGCCCTGGTTGCGACGGCCCAGAGCTATCTTGAGGAACTGGCGTCGACCCTGAATTCCAAGTTCGAGGGACGCTATTTGTTCAGCGGCAGCCTGACCGAGACCGCGCCGGTCGATCTCGACGGCTATGTTGCGGATGCGGACACAGAATCGACCAGCTATTACGATGGCGACACCCTGCTCGCCTCGGTCAGGGCATCGTCGGAAATGACGCTGACCTACGGGATCGGCGCCAGCGATTCGGCATTCGAGCAGGCCATCCGCGCCTTTGGAATCATTGCCGGCGCGACGGAAACGCCCGACAGCGACCGGCTTGAGACAGCCTATTCACTGCTTGAGTCGGCACTCGACGACACCATAGCGCTGCAAAGCGGAATTTCGGCAAGCAGCTCGTCACTCGAACGCATGGCGGCCTGGCAATCGGACTATAAGGCCATGCTGTCGGCCAGCATCAGCGAGATCAAGGATGTGGACGTGGCCGAGATCACAGTGAGGCTGACCACCTATCAGACCCAGCTGGAGGCGTCCTATGCGGCGCTCGCCAAGGTCATGTCGATCAGCCTGCAGAGCTATCTGTGACCGGGACCCTTTGCCTTCTTGTCGGCGTATGGGGCCGACCATGACGCTCAAGATCAACCTCAAGCCGCGCGAGGCGGTCTATATCGGCACAACCAGCGTCACTGTGTTGTCTGAAGGAAAAGTCACTCTGGCGATCGACGGCGATGCGCCCATATTGCGGTCGAGCGAAAGAATTTCCGAACCTCCTGCCGATCACGTCGCCGCCCGGCTGCAATATGTCATCCAGCAGATGTTTCTGGCGCAGGACTTGGCCGCCTTTCATGCGGAATATTTTGCGCTGGCGCACAGACTAGGAAACGAAAACGCAGAAATGGCGAAGCTCATCGCCGCGACCAACTTCCACCTTGTGCAGGGAGAGCTATACCAGGCTCTCAAATCGGCGCGCAAACTGGTTGAGGGCTTCGACCAGCCCACGGCACAACCGCGCCCGAAAAGCGCCTAGCGCCTCGGTAACCGATCCGCCAGAAGCTTGACGACCCGGCGCCGTTCGAGATCGCAAACGGGTGCCGTGGCGACATTTGCGCCGATACGCCCAAACATCGATGCCGACGACGCTCAACGGTTCGGTTGGCAATCGGGCGCGACGGCGGACCAGGCGTAGCAACGTGTCATCGCTGACCGGCGGCATCAGCCGCCGGGCGAAACTCGCCGCAGGGCGACCGCCCAAGCAAGACCGAGGTGATGAACCAGGCATTCCAGCCGCGCCGTTCGGCGCGCCCATGGCGCCAGCACGTCCTCGCCAAACCGTTCGGCGAAAACCTTCTGCCGGCAATGGGTCGCAACGCAGACGAAACGGCGGACCGTAGCGCGCAAGCTCACTCGCCGCTTGCATGTCCGGTGTTGGCGCGTTGCCGACTGACTGCCGTCGTCGGAACCAATCCGTCAATTTCGGGGCCGGGAACGGACCGGCGGCTTCTGGCGACGACAAAGGCGATTGCAGACAAGTGCGCAGGAGAGGTCGCTTAGGCCGGCTGCCGATGGTTGCAGCGCGAAAGTGCTCGTATGGCTTGATGGGAAATCAGTGCTTTGCCGGCGCCGCTGTCGATCCCCTGACGATGAGCCGCGTGTCGATGATCTGCTTGATCGGCAATGCATCGTGTGTGCGGGAACCGTCAAGCAGCCGGGCGATAGCGGCACGGGCGATCTCGCGGGTCGAGACGTTCACCGTCGTCAGGTCGGGCGTCGTCACGGCGCTCTCGGCGATATCGTCGAAACCGGTCACCGAAATGTCGCCTGGCACAGAATGCCCGGCCGCCGCGATGGCGCGCAGGGCACCAATGGCCATGTAGTCGTTCTCGCAGACGAGCGCCGTCGGCAGCGGTGTGCTGCGCCGCGCGAGCCATCTGGCAAGTTCGTGCTGGGCGGTGTTGATGTCGGAACTGACCGGCACGCGGTCGTGCTCGGCGGCC
Organism: Alphaproteobacteria bacterium; assembly: GCA_018818925.1. Taxonomy (GTDB): domain Bacteria; phylum Pseudomonadota; class Alphaproteobacteria; order Rhizobiales; family Devosiaceae; genus JAHJQZ01. The sequence continues at coordinate 15,301 of JAHJQZ010000023.1, read as the reverse complement.
TGCAATCCGGCCCGGCGCAATTCGTCGTGGAACCCGCTCTCGCGTTCGAGAAAATTGGAAATGCGGGTCTTGCCATAGCAATAGCCGATGCGGGTGTGACCGAGATCGATGAGCTTGCGCGTCGCAGCCGCCATGCCCTGGCGGTTGTTCATGACGACCGAGTCGACGGGTGCGCCGATGGCAAGCGTATCGAGCACGACGATGCGTCCCGGCCCGCGGCCGAGCGCCACCAGCAAATCGTCGGAAAGATTCGTACCGAGCAAGAGCGTGCCCGGGCCCTGGTCATCCGCAGCCAGCCGATCAATCCGCTTTGCCGCCTCTGACACCGGGGCGGTCGAGAACATGCAATCGAAACCGGCAGCCCGCGCCTCGCGCTCGACATCGCTGACCAGCTTGAAAAAGAACGGGCTGCGCGACATGTCCTCGCCCATCAGCTCGTCGACGAATCCCAGAATGCGCACGACAAGGCTGCCGTGTTGCTGCATCAAACCATGGTGCTTGTAGCCGATCTCCCGCGCGATCCTCAGGATCTTGTCCCGCGTCTCCTGGCTGACGCCGCTCTTGTTGTTGAGCGCGATGGACACTGCCGAAGTGGAAACCCCGGCAAGCTCCGCAATTCGCGTGATTGTCATGCGTCATGTCCCAGTGGTGATAAAATTTACCAGTAAACCGCTATAAGCCATCGAGGTGACCATGGCAATTTCGAAGCGCGCAAGCTGCGACCTTTTCGCCGTGTCGGCACGAGCTGGCCGAGCAACGCTGCCCAGAGCCTGCCTATGCGCGCTTTAGCGCCGTTGATAGCGGTCCGGCCTGGCGGAGTGATCCTTCAGCGGCGAGCAACTAGAATGTTGCTAGACAGATAACTAGAAATTTTGATATACCCAGGCTCGCACCAGGCAGAGATCTGGCGAAAAGGAGGAACGATGTCGCAGACCAACGGCATTGTCACGCGCAAGCTTGGCAAGAGCTTTCCCGGCGTCCGGGCGCTGGACGACTTCGATTTCGACATCCGTCCCGGCGAGGTGCATTGCCTGCTCGGGGAGAATGGCGCCGGCAAGTCGACCTTCATCAACATCTTGAGCGGCTCGTTTTCCGAATATGAGGGTGAAATCGAGATCGATAGCGCGCCGGTGACCATCACCAGCCCCGCCCGCGCCAAGGCGTTGCGGATCGCCACCATCCACCAGGAACAATGCCTCGTCCCTGCGATGACAGTGGAGGAGAACATTCATCTCGGCACTGAGCCGCGCCGCGGCCGTTTCATGGTCGACCACCCCAAAGCTTGCGAGTCGGCGAGAGCCGTCCTCGGCCGGCTCGGAGTCGCAATCGATCCGGGCGCACGCGTCCGCAGTCTGTCGACCGCCGAGGCCCAGATGGTCGAGATCGCCAAAGCATTGGTACTGGATGCCCGCATCCTCATACTCGACGAGCCGACTGCCTCGATCTCCGAGCGCGAAGCGCAGGAACTGTTTCGCATCATCCGCGAGCTCAAGGCGCGTGGCACCGGTTTTGTCTACATCTCGCACCGGCTGCAAGAGATTGCCGAGATCGCAGACCGGGTAACGGTGATGCGAGACGGCAAGAAGGTCGGCGAGCTCGCGGCAAGCGACGCCTCGACCGAGCGTATCGTCGAACTGATGGTGGGCCGCTCAATAGGGGACATGCTGGCGTCGCCGCGCAGTGTCGCCACCAGCGATATCGCCCTCTCGGTCAACGACTTGAGCGGCAGCGGCGTCAAGGATGCGAGCTTCGCGCTCAAGCGCGGCGAAATCCTCGGTTTTGCCGGGCTGGTGGGTGCCGGGCGCACCGAACTGATGAAGATGATCTTCGGTGCCCTGCCCCGGCAGTCGGGAGAGATCCTTCTCGATGGCAAGCCGGCCCACATCTCCAGCCCGCGCGACGCGGTGCAATTTGGGATCGGCTATCTCAGCGAGGACCGCAAGGGCGAGGGCCTTGTCCTCAAGCAGCCGATTGACTGGAACATCTCGCTCGCCAGCCTGCCCAAGCTGTCAAGCGGGCCGGTGGTCGACCGCCGCCGCGAACGCGCCGTTGCCAAGATTTACCGCGAGCGCCTGTCGATCGCTACCCCCAGCCTCGACAAACAGGCCGGGCAGCTCTCTGGCGGCAACCAGCAAAAGGTCGTCGTCGCCAAATGGCTCGAAACCGGCTGCCGGATTCTCATTTTCGACGAGCCAACGCGCGGCATCGACGTCTACGCCCGCACCGAAATCCACGCGCTGATCCGCGACCTGGCGGAAAAGGGCACCTCGATCATCGTGGTCAGTTCGGACCTGCCAGAGCTCATCCAGGTCAGCGATCGCATTCTTGCCATGTCGGAAGGCCGGATCACCGGCGAAGTCGCCGTGGCGCGTACCGCGCGTCAGGCCGAAGTGATGGAGTTGATGTTGGGAGGCGCACATGTTTAGGGGCTTCATCGCACGGGCCGGGATCATCGGTATTCTGGTGGTATCGGTGGCCGTTCTGTCGGTCCTGTCGCCGCATTTCCTGACGGTCAACAACCTCACCAACATCCTGCTGCAGGTGGCCATCACCACGATCATTGGCGTCGGCATGACCTTCGTCATCCTGACCGGCGGCATTGACCTGTCGGTCGGCGCCATCGTCGCACTCGCCATCGTCGTCATGGCTGTGGTGCACAAGGCGCTAGCGCCGATGGAGTTCGGCGTCTTCCAGTGGCCGATTGTCATCGGCCTGCCGATGCTGCTGGCGCTCCTGACAGGCACGCTGACCGGGCTCGTCAACGGCGTTATGGTGGCGCGGGCCCGCGTGCCGGCCTTCATCATGACGCTCGGCATGATGAGCATGGCGCGCGGCGGGGCCTACATCGTTTCCGACAACCAGACCATCTCGGTCTTTCCCGACGGGCTGACCTTTTTGGGCGACGGGCGCGTCGGGGGCATTCCGATGCTGATCATCGCTTCGCTTGTCATCGTTGCCTTTGCCGCATGGGTTCTGGGCAGGACCATCTTCGGACGCTACGTCTACGCACTTGGCGGCAACCGTGTCGCCCTGAGGCTCTCCGGCGTCAATGCCGCGCGCGTCGAGATGAGCGTTTACGCCATATCCGGGCTCGCTTGCGGCATCGCCTCGATCGCGCTTCTGGGGCGCCTCAACGTCGCCCAGCCGGTCGCCGGGTTCGGCTACGAACTCGACGCCATCGCGGCAGTCATCATCGGCGGCACATCGATTTTCGGCGGCGAGGGCAAGGTGGCCAACACGCTTCTGGGCGCGCTGCTCGTCGGCATCATCCGCAATGGGCTGAACCTGCTGAACGTCAGCCCTAACGTCCAGCTTCTCGCCATCGGCTCGATCATCGTGGCCGCGGTGTTCCTGGACAAACTGAGAGATTCGGCCCGCGCCTGACGCGGGACCGGAAAAGCTGCACCGCCCTGAAGGGACGCAGCCACAACCAAGGAGGTAGAGATGCATAGAAGATTGTTTCTGGGAGCGGCCGCGGCCATTCTCCTGTCCGTACCGGCAATGGCCGCAGACAAGCCGGTGATTGCCTACGTCGTCAAGGAGATCAACCCCTACTTCAACGTCATGCTCGCCGGTGCCGAAGCCGAAGCCGCAAAGCTCGGCGTCGAGCTTAAGACATCCGCGGCGGCGAGTCAGACAGCGGTCGAGCAGCAGATGGGCATTGTCGAGGACTTCATCTCTCAAAGCGTCGACGCCATCGTCATCGCCCCGATCGATTCCAAGGCGCTCGTCCCGGTCGTCGCCCGCGCCATGAAGGCCGGCATCAAGGTTGTCAATGTCGACAACCGGCTGGATGCAGATACCATGAAGGCCGCCGGCATCGAAGTCCCCTATGTTGGCGTCAATGACGAGGTCTCGGCCTACAACGCCGCCAAGGCCATCGTCGACAAGCTCGGCGGCACCGGCAAGGTCGCGATCCTTGAAGGCATTCGCGGCGCCGACAACGCCCAGGCCCGCAAGCGCGGCGCTGAAAAGGCTTTCGCCGAAGCGCCCGGCATCGAGATCATCGCCTCCCAGACCGCCAACTGGCAGGCCGAGGAAGCGCTCAATGTCATGACCAACATCATCCAGGCTAACCCGGACATCAATGGCGTATTCGCGGCCAATGACATGATGTCGTTCGGTGTCATCCAGGCCGTTGCCGCCGCCGGCAAGGAAGGTAAGGTCGTCATCGCCTCGATCGACGCCGAGGACCAGGCCAAGGCCAACATCAAGGACGGCAAGGCCCTGGCGACGGTCTACCAGAACCAGGATGCCCAGGCCGCCAAGGCCGTTTCCGTCGCACTCGAGATGATCAATGGCGCGACCGTCGATCCCGACATCCAGGTCGACACCATCCTTTTGATGGCCGCGGACCTCTAGTCCAGGTCCTCAACCTCATAAGCCCCTCTGCGGGCGCCGGTCATTTGCAGCTGGCGCCCGTCCCAACCAAAGGGCATGCGTTCCTCCTCCCGGGAACGCACCGCTCCGGTCATCCCTGCCGAAAGGACAAGCGGTATGCTTTCACTGAGAAAACTGGCGCCCGGGGTGGGCAATCTTGGCCTCGAGGATCGTCCCATGCCCGAATTCGAATCCGACGAGGTCCTGATGAAGGTCTACGCGGCGGGCATTTGCGGTTCCGACATCCTCATCGAGAAGAACCGGCACTTCTACGAGGCGCCGGTGACGCTTGGCCACGAATTCGCCGGCATCGTCGAGGCGGTCGGCCCCAAGGTCAAGCACGTCAAGGTCGGCGACCGGATCGCCGCCGACATCGAAACCCGCACGGGCTGGCTCGGCGTGACCCGCGACGGCGCCTTTGCCTCGCACATGTCGGTGCCGGAAGCCCAGGTCTTCGTTTACCCGGAGAATTTCCCGCTCGACCACATCTGCTTCACCGAACCGATGGTTGCCACCATCCATTCCATGGTCGAGCGCAACCATGTCGATCTCGGCGACTTTGTTGTTATCGTCGGTCCCGGTCCGATGGGCCTGATGGGCGCTCAATTCGCCAAGCTGTCCGGCGCGCGCGAAGTGGCCGTTATCGGGCTCAAGGGTATCGACGACATGCGGTTGGACATCGCCCGCGAAATCGGCGTCGATCACATCCTTTACTCTGAGGAGAACCCGGTCGAGGCCATTCTCGACCTGACCAATGGCCACGGCGCCGACTTCGTCCTCGAAGCTTCGGCCACCGCCGAAGGGTTCGCCCACGGGCTCAACAGCGCCAAACGCTCCAAGGAAGGGCGCGGCGGCAACGGCAAGGTCTCGGTCATCAGCCTGTGGGGCGAACCGATCACCTTCACCCCGGATGCCCTGTCGCTGCACCAGCTTTCCATCCAGGGGTCCTGGAGCTGGAACGGGCGCGAAACCTGGCTGAGGGCAATCGAGCTGATCAAGTCGGGCAAGTTCAATCTCGATGCTCTTCTGACCGGTCACTACGCCCTTGAAGACTGGGACAAGGCCTTTGAGAGCTGCCGTCAGCGCACCAACTGCAAGGCGTTCATCTATCCGAACGGACGCGACTGGATCGCCGGCTGAGCATGAGCCGACGATTCGCACCCGGCGGCACTGACCAACCGGTTCCGCTGGGTTCTCCATTTCGATCGGCAGAACCCGCCTATTGAATCGTGATTGGCTGACAATGCCGGCAATGGCGGTTTTGGCGCGTTGGATGAGCTCGCGACAACGACCAAACTTTGGCGCGTTTCCGCCATCCGGACGGCCAGAAACTCAGATCGCCGATTGGCGATGAACCGACTTCCGCGCAAATGAGTTCGCTGTTTTGATCGGAGTGGTGTCGGTATTGGCGCGCCATTCAGAATAAAACTGCGAACATCTATATCATAAAAATGTACGGACAATTCAACTGCGCCATGGAGACGCTCGTGACTGTCACGGCAAGTTCGGGTAACGCGCCTGAATGACGAAACAGGACCGGAAGGCGCCTGCCGGCTCTCAGATGGCGTCGAAGGCAAGCCGACAGTGCGCGGCTCCGGTCGACCCGATCGGATTCGGGTGGACTGGTGTGCGCTGGCCCACCGGTGCCGCGGTCCATTGTCTTCAGAACTGTGCAAATCGGTAACCGACACCGGGCTCGGTGACGATGAATTTCGGCGCGGCCGGATCGTCGCCGAGCTTTTGCCGGAGGCGGCCGATGAAGACCCGGAGATATTGGGCGTCCTGTTCATGGGCAGGACCCCAGATCTCGTGCAGCAATTGCTTGTGCGTGAGCAGGCGCCCCGCGTGCCGAGCGAGGAGAACCAGCAGCTCGTATTCCCGCCGGGTGAGCTGGATCGGGCGATCGTCGAGCGTGACCAGGTGGGCGGCAAGATCGATGGACAGGGGTCCTCGTACCAGCTTCGGACCGGCCTCGTCGCCGAACTGACTGGAGGACGCGCGCAACAAGGCCCGCAAGCGCGCCAGCAATTCACCCACACCGAAAGGCTTGGTCACATAATCGTTGGCACCGCAGTCGAGGGCGCCGATCTTTTCGCCTTCCTGATCGCGAACCGACAGGACGAGGATGGGAAGCTGCGACCATTCCCGGACGGAGGCAACCACATCCTTTCCGTCCATGTCCGGCAGGCCGAGATCGATGATGATGACGTCCGGAGCCGCAGTCGCAGCCGTCCTGATCCCCTGCCGTCCTGTTGCAGCCTCTTCGACCTCATACCCCTGTGCCTCCAGAGCCACCCGCAGGAACTTCCGGATCGGCGGCTCGTCATCGATGATGAGGATGCGCTCACCGCCCATTCACTCTCCTTCCGTCACACGAACAGGGTCAACGTATACCGGAAGGATGATCTCGATAACCGTGCCAGTGCCCATCGACGACGTCTGCAAAGCCCGAATGGATCCGCCGTGAGCTTCCACGATCCCCTTGGAGATCGCCAGTCCAAGGCCGGTGCCCGTCGGCTGTCCATCTCCGGCGCGGGCCCGATAGAACATGTCGAAGATATTGTCGCGATCCTCGCGCGATATTCCCGGGCCACTGTCGGCGATCGTCAATGCGATGGCACCGCGTTCTTCTCGCGCCGATATGGCGATCGGAGCCGACGGGGGGGAGTATTTGGCGGCATTGTCGAGGATATTGACGAGGACCTGCTCAATGAGGACGGGATCGCCGGCGGCGTCAGGAAGTGCGGGCGGCAGGCTTTTTGCGACGGAGCGCCCGGCAAGTACCGAGGCCAGCCTGGCTTCGGCGCGCCCGGCGAGTTCCCGCAGGTCGATCGGCTGTCGCTTGATCTTGAGCGCGCCATAGCCGAGGCGGGTCATGTCGAGAAGATTCTGCACGTAGCGGTTCAATCGTTCGCCTTCGTCCCTAACCGTTTCGGCCAGGACGTGGCGACCATCGGTTCCAAGGACCGCATCCGACTCCAGAAGGGTCGAGGCGGCGCCGATGATCGACACCAGCGGCGTGCGCAGATCATGGCTGATCGACGACAGAAGGGCCGCCCGCAGGCTTTCGGTCTCGGTCAACAGACGCGCTTCCTCCATGTCGAGGGCCAGCGCGGTCCGCTCCAGCGCCAATGCGATCTGGTCGACAAGGGCGTCGAGCACACGTCGGCTCTCGGGATCCATGGCGCGTTGACGTTCAAAATGCACCCCGAGGACTCCGAGCCTGGTTTCGCGCGCGACAATGGGCAGAAACAGCCACTGCGAAGCCGGCAGGGTAGCGGAACCCCAGCCTGCCGCTTCCTGATGCTGCCAAGCCCAGTCCGCAGCACCCTGGTCACGGGTTTCGAGGCTGTCCTCGGGCGGATAACCGCCCACGACTTCGAGCGCCCCGGCCGAATTCGGCATCAGGAGAATCGACGCGCATTGCAGGGTTGCCGCGACATGGTGGACTGCCGCCCAAACGACATCGTCACGTCCGGCGGCGGCCGCCACCTTTCTCGAGAACTCGAAGAGATTCGACGTCCGGCGGGCGATCGCTCTTTGCGTGTTGGCCTGGTCCCTGAGCCGCGCCGCCAGATTGCCGGTGACGATGGCGGTGGCGAGGAACAGGAAGAGCGTCAGGATCACGCCACGGTTGGCGACATGGAAGGTGAAATAGGGCTCGGTGAGAAAGAAATTGTAGGCCAGAAAAGACAGGATGCTGGCATAGACAGATGGCCACAGGCCGAGCCGGGCCGCGACCGTGAGTACAGCGAGCAGAAAGAACAGCGACAAGCTTTCGACCGGGAAAATCTGGTTGACCAGGATCGAGATGATGCCCGCCGCTGTTACCGCACCGGTCGCCCACAAATAACTCCTCGGATTGCGCTCAGGGCGAGCGAAACCGAATGATGGGGGCAAAACTGCGCCATCTTGCTGTTCGCCCGAGACGATGGTGACCTCGAATCCGGAGGCCTTGCGGATCAGTTCTTCGGCGACGCTCTCGCGCCCGAGGTGCGAGAACCACAAGCGTGGCCGGGCCCGGCCGACCACGATGCGGCTGACATTGCGCTTCTGGGCCAGTTCGAGAATCTCGTCGGCAACATCGGACTCGGCATTGAGCGTGATGACTTCCGCCCCGAGCGATTGCGCCAGCCTCAGCGCATCCGCGATCGCGTCCTTGGCAGCGTCGGACAGGTGCTCGCGGGCCGGTGTCGAAACGTTTACGGCGATCCAGGGGACTCGGGCCCGATCCGCCATCCTCCTGGCGCTCCTCACCAGGGTTCCTGCCGACAAAGACTCGCTGATGCAGACGAGAATGCGTTCCTGGGTCGGCCAGGGCCCGGCGATGGCATGCGCGCGCATATGCACCATCATCTGTGCATCGACCCGGTCGGCCGCCACGCGCATGGCGAGCTCGCGCAGCGCGGTCAGGTTGCCTTTGGAGAAGAAATTCGTGATGGCGCGGGCGATCTGATCGCGGACATAGACCTTGCCCTGCCGCAGCCGCTCGATCAGTTCCTCGGGCGGCAGATCGATGAGTTCGATCTCATCGGCCATTTCCAGGACGCTGTCCGGAAGCGTCTCGCGGACGCGGACGCGCGAGATGCGCTCGATGACGTCGTTTAGGCTTTCGAGGTGCTGGATGTTGAGCGTGGCATAAACGTCGACCCCCACAGCCAGAAGTTCCTCGACGTCCTGCCAGCGTTTCGGGTGGCGGCTTCCGGTGACATTGGTGTGGGCGAGTTCGTCCACGAGCGCGAGTTGCGGCCGTCTTGCGAGCAATCCGTCGAGATTCATCTCGGTGAGGATGCGCCCCCCATATGGCAAGTGAGCCGGAGGCAGCACCTCCAGCCCGGCCAAAAGGCGTTGGGTCTCGGATCGTCCATGCGTCTCGACCACGCCGGCGACCACGTCGATACCTTCAGCCTTGCGGCGCCGCGCCGCTTCGAGCATGGCGTAGGTCTTGCCGACCCCCGGAGCCGCGCCGAGAAAGATCTTCAGCCGGCCGCGACCTTCCTTGACTGCTTCGGCCAACAGCGCTTCGGGTGAGGGTCGGTGCTCGTCGCTCATTCCGCTTCGGCACGGCCAGCTTTGGCATCAAGGGTCAGGTTGAGCTGGAGCACATTCACCCTTGGCTCGCCCAGAACGCCGAAGGTACGATCTTCCGTGGCCGCCAGAACGAGTTTGAGCACCTCCTCGATCGGGACCTCCCGCGCTGCCGCCACCCGTTCGGCCTGATACCGCGCTGCCGCCGGGGAGATATGCGGGTCGAGCCCGCTTCCGGAGGTCGTCACGAGGTCGACGGGTATGCGCCGCCCGCTCGGCCGCAGGCGTTCGACATCGGCGTCTATGCGCGCCATCAATGCGGCGCTGGTCGGCCCCAGATTGCTGCCGCCGTTTCCCGCGCCGTCATAATTCACCGCGGACGGGCGCGAATGAAAATAGTCTTCCGATGAAAACGCCTGTCCGATGAGTGTCGAGCCGAGGATCGCCCCCTCTTGCTCGATCAGGCTGCCATTCGCCTGATGGGGGAAGAGCGCCTGGGCCGCGCCGGTCATTGCCAATGGATAGGCCACTCCAAGCAGCAGGGTGAACATGGCCACAGAGACAAATGCAGGTCTGAGTTCAGAGATCATGGGGTCTATCCTCATGCGATGCCGATGGCCGTGACCGCCAGATCGATTGCCTTGATCCCGATGAAGGGGACAATAAGGCCGCCGAGCCCGAAAATCACGAGATTGCGACGCAAAAGACTCGCGGCCGTGGTGGGTACATATCTGACGCCGCGCAGCGCCAGCGGCACGAGTGCGATGATGATGAGTGCATTGAAGATCACGGCCGACAGGATGGCGCTCGCAGGGCTCTCGAGGCCCATGATGTTGAGCGCGCCAAGCGCCGGGTAGGCGGCGACGAACAAGGCTGGCAGGATGGCGAAATACTTGGCGACATCATTGGCGATCGAGAACGTGGTGAGTGCTCCACGGCTGATCAGCAACTGCTTTCCGACCATGACGATCTCGATGAGCTTGGTCGGATCGGAATCAAGATCGATCAGGTTGCCCGCTTCCTTGGCAGCCGGCGTGGCCGTGTTCATGGCGACACCGACATCGGCCTGTGCCAGGGCCGGGGCGTCGTTCGAGCCGTCTCCGCACATGGCGACGAGCTTGCCTTCGGCCTGTTCGGTCCGGATCAGTTCGAGCTTGCGCTCAGGCGTTGCCTCGGCAAGGAAGTCGTCGACCCCTGCCTCCGCGGCGATGGCGGCCGCGGTGAGCGGGTTGTCGCCCGTGATCATGACCGTACGGACGCCCATCCGCCGCAATTCGGCAAAACGCTCGCGAATGCCGGGCTTGACGATATCCTTGAGGCCGACCACTCCAAGCACCTTCTTGTCCCTGGCGACGAGCAACGGGGTGCCGCCCGCTTTGGCGATGCGTTCGACATGGGCCATGACGTCGCGAGGACCGCTCGTTTCGCACCATTTGAGAATGGCGTCGGTCGCACCCTTGCGCAGCGCCGTGCCGTCCTTGAGATTGACCCCGGATAGGCGCGTTGTTGCCGAGAAGACGATCTCTTCGGCGATCGGACCGGTGCCGTCATGGGCGCGACCGAGCTGCTTGCGGGCAAAATCGACGATGGAGCGCCCTTCGGGTGTCTCATCGGTCAGCGATGCCAAAAATGCCGCCTCCGCCAGATCCGCCTCTCGAATGCCCGGAGCCGGAATAAACGCATCGGCCATGCGGGCGCCGAAGGTGATCGTGCCGGTCTTGTCGAGCAACAGGGTGTCGACATCGCCCGCGGCTTCGACGGCCCGACCCGACTTGGCCACGACATTGGCCTTGACCAGCCGGTCCATTCCCGCGATCCCGATGGCCGACAGCAACCCGCCAATGGTCGTGGGGATGAGCGTTACCAGCAAGGCGAGCAAGAAAGCCACAGGCACGAAGCCGCCCGAGTAGATGACGAATGGTTCCAGCGTGGCCACAACCAGGACGAAGATGATGGTCAGGCCAGTCAGAAGGATGCTGAGCGCGACTTCATTGGGAGTTTTCTGGCGCTCGGCGCCCTCGACCATGGCGATCATGCGATCAAGAAAGCTCTCGCCGGTCCTGGCCGTCACCCTGACCTTGATCCAGTCCGAGACGACGCGCGTGCCCCCGGTCACCGCGGAACGGTCGCCGCCCGCTTCGCGGATGACGGCGGCAGACTCACCGGTAATGGCGGATTCATCGACCGAGGCAATGCCCTCGAGCACCTCGCCGTCGGCGGGCACGATTTCGCCGGCGCGGACCATCACAAGATCGCCCAGCACCAGCGACCGGCTCGAGACCGCGACCCCCCGCTTGTCCTCGAGCGAGGCAATCCTGTTGGCGGGCGTATCGGCCTGCATGCCGCGCAGGCTGTCGGCGCGTGCCTTGCCCCGCCCTTCGGCAAGGGCCTCTGCGACATTGGCGAAATAGACGGTAAACCAGAGCCATGCCGCAATCTGGCCGACGACGGCGACGTGCTCTCCTGCTGTCACGAGGTCACGCAGGAAAAGCAGCGTCGAAAGCAAGGCCACGATTTCGGTGACGAACATCACCGGGTTCCGGATCATGACGCGCGGGTCGAGCTTGGCGGCGGCCGACCGGAGGGCCGGCCCGGCTACGCGCCCGTCGAACAAGGAGATATCGGGTTTCTTCCGCATTTGAAGCAGATCCCTAGAAGGTCTGGCCGGAGACCATCGCGAAGTGTTCAGCGATGGGACCAAGCGCCAGGACGGGGAAGAAGGTCAGCCCGCCAATGATGAGAATGACCGCCGTCAGAAGGACGACGAAAAGCGGGGTGTGCGTCGGGAATGTCCCGGCCGAGACGGGCACGGTCTTCTTGGCGGCAAGCGCGCCAGCGACTGCGAGCAACGGCACGATGAACACGAATCGGCCTAAAAGCATGGCGATGCCCAGCACGGTGTTGTGATAGGGCACGCCGGCCGAAAAGCCCGCGAAGGCGGACCCGTTGTTCCCCGTCGCCGAGGAATAGGCGTAAAGGATTTCCGAGAGCCCGTGCGGGCCAGCGTCCTGGAGGGACGACAGCGAGATCGGCAGGATCGCAGCGAGCGCGCCGAACACGAGGACCCCCAACGGCATGACGAGGAAGGCGATGACCGACAGCTTGACCTCGCGCGCCTCGATCTTCTTGCCGAGATATTCGGGGGTGCGCCCGACCATCAACCCGGCAAGAAAAACGGTGAGGACGACAAAGGCGAGCATGCCGCAAAAGCCCGACCCGACGCCGCCGAAGACGATCTCCCCGACCTGCATCTGCAGCATCAGCGCCAGGCCACCCAGCGGGGTGAAGCTGTCGTGCATGGCGTTGACCGAGCCGTTCGATGCGGCCGTCGTTGCCGTCGCCCAGAGCGCGGAATTGCCGACACCGAACCGGACTTCCTTGCCTTCCATGTTGCCGGCCGACTGGTCGATGGTCGCGGTGTCGATCAGGGCATTGCCCTCAATTTCGGCGCCGTAGGTCAGCCCCAGCGCCGCTACGAACAGCACCGACATGGTGGCAAAGATCGCCAAACCCTGGCGCATATCCTTGACCATTCTGCCGAACATGAAGCAGAAGGTGGCCGGGATGATAAGGATCGATACCATCTCGATCAGATTCGAGAGCGGGGTCGGGTTCTCGTAGGGAACGGCGGAATTGGCATTGAAGAAACCGCCGCCATTGGTGCCCAGCTGCTTGATGGCGATCTGGGAAGCGACGGGACCCTGCGCGATCGATTGCTGCGCGCCCTCGAGCGTTGTGGCCTCGACATAGGCCATGAGATTTTGCGGCACGCCCTGCCAGACGAGCGCGAGACCGACGATGATCGACAGCGGCAGCAGGATGTAGAGTACCGTCCGCACCAGATCGACCCAGAAATTGCCGAGGGATTTTTGCTCGCGCGCGAAAAGGCCGCGAATGATCGCCACGCCGACCGACATGCCGACGGCAGCGGAAACGAAATTCTGCGTCGTCAGCCCGGCCATCTGGCTGAAATACGACAGGCTCGTTTCCCCGCCATAGGCCTGCCAGTTGGTGTTGGTCATGAAGCTGACGGCGGTGTTGAAGGCGAGGTCCGGCGAAAGCCCCGGAAGCCCTTCGGGATTGAAGGGCAGCAGGTGCTGCAGTCTCAGGATGGCATAGAGCACGCCCCAGGACACGAGACTGAAGGCCAGCACCGCGTTTGCATATTGCGTCCAGTGCTGCCCCGCGTCCTCGCGTTTGACACCAAACAGCCGGATCAAACCGGTTTCGACAGGACCGAGAACGGGCACCAGGATGGTCCGGTCGCCGGCATAGACCCTGGCCATGTAGAGGCCGAGGGGCCAGGCCATGAGGATGACGATGGCGCCATAGAGGATGAATTGCACAATGTCGCTTGCCATTGCCGTCTCCCGTCAAAACCGTTCGGGCCGCACGAGCGCAAAAGCCAGATACACCAGCAAGACGAGGGCTGTGCCGCCGCCCAGGATCAGGTCGAAAACCATGAGGGGACCTCCTAGAGTCGAGCCAGGAGGCGAACGGAACCGGCGGCAAGGATGAAAAAGCCCGCCGTCATAAGGATGTAGAGGACGTCGAACATGAAATGCTCCTCATGGGTTCTGGAGCATTCTCACTAAGCCCGAACCACGTAAACGCGCGATACGCGGTTCGGCGACAGGCATAAACGGCGCGTCAACGCCGCCCATGCCGATGGGTGAAGTGGAAGGTCGCGGAAACGCCCATGACTGGAGCGGCTGCGCAGCCGGCTTCATGGGTACCGGCCGGCCGAGGCCATAAGCGACTGAGGGAACGCAGCGGGCTCGCAATCGGAATGACCACCGAAATCTCGTTCAGCCAACTTCCGGGATCGAACGTTCGTCGGTGTCCTGACGGCATCCGGGTTCCGATAGGCGAGCGTCACACTTGCGCCAAAGCCGCGGCCAGTTTCCGCAGGCGCATGCCGGCATGCTGGAAGAACATGGTGTAGCTTTCGCAGAAATAGTTGTGCCCCGGCTCGCCATCCCTGGAGGTGAGAATGCGGTGCTTGGGGCAGCCGCCATTGCAGGCGAAGCGGAACGCGCAGGCCCGGCATTGCGCCGTCAGCGTGTCGCGCTTGTCATTGCCGAATTTCTCCGCCGCGTCCGACCAGGCCAGGTCGCCGATCGGCGTTTCCATGATGTTGCCGAGCTTGAACTCGGGATAAACGAAGTGGTCGCAGGTGTAGAGGTCGCCATTGTGCTCCATGGCGAGGCCATTGCCGCAGGTCTCGGCGAAGACGCAGAGCGACGCCGGACGCCCCATCCACAATCCCACCTGGTTCTCGAAGAACTGGATGAAGACCTGGCCGATGTCCTTGCGGTACCAGACATCGAACACCTCGATGAGGAACTTGCCATAGGCGCGCGGCGTCACGCTCCATTCGGAAATGACGTTCGAAGGATCGGTATCGACCTGCGGCGCAGCCGCAAGGCCGCCTGCAACAGAGCGCCGTTCGACGATCGGGATGAACTGGATGTGTCTTGTGCCGAGGGTCTTGAGGAAGCTGTAGACTTCCTTGCCCCTGATGGCGTTCTCGCGATGGACGGTGGTCAGGATATTGTAGTCGACCTTGTGGCGCTGCAACACATCGAGCCCTGCCATCACCTTGTCGAACGTGCCCCTGCCGGCGCGGTCGCGGCGGTACTTGTCGTGGATCTGGCGCGGGCCATCTATGCTGATCCCGATCAGAAAGCCCTCGCGAGCGAGGAACGCGCCCCAGTCGTCGTCGAGCAGAATGCCGTTGGTCTGGAAGGCGTTGGTGATCTTCACGCCCTCGGGGCAATGCTGCTTTTGCAGCGCGACCGCCCGTTCGAAGAAATCGACCCCGAGCAGGGTCGGCTCGCCGCCCTGCCAGGCGAACTCGATCTCGCGCTGACCCGCTTTGACCCCGGCGTCG
>JAHJQZ010000022.1 GCA_018818925.1 Alphaproteobacteria bacterium | reverse complement strand
CCGACGGCGGCGACATTGTTGCGCGAGCAGGTGATGACGTTGAACACACCCTTGGGCAGCCCGGCTTCCTCGAAGACCTCGGCGAACAGCAACCCGCCGAGATAGGGCGTGTCCTCGGAAGGCTTCAGGACGATGGTGTTGCCGGCGACCAGGGGAAAGGCGAAGCCGCGCGCCGACAGGATCAGCGGAAAGTTCCACGGGCTGATGACCGAGACCACGCCCATCGGACGACGCACGGCCAGCGACAGCTTGCCGTGTTCGGAGGGCAGGATCTCGCCGATCGAACCGTAATTGGCCGCGGCCGCCGCCGGGAAGATCTCGGCGGTGTAGCCGGTTTCGAACATGGCCTTGCCGAACCAGCCGCCGCCCTCCTCCATGATCGCCTTGACGATGTCGTCGCGGCGGCGCTCGAAGATTTCGCCAGCCTTGATCATCAGATGGGCGCGCTGGTTGAACGGCATCGCCGCCCAGGCGGGGAAGGCCTCGTGCGCCGCCGCGATGGCGGCCCGCGCCTCGTTGACGCCGGCATCGGGAATATTGGCCCAGACCGAGCCGTCGGACGGGTTGAAATCGGGAAAGGTATGCGCCGTGGTCGCCCAGCCGCCACCCACATACATGCCTTCGATCTGCTTGGCCATTTCGGTCTCCCTCGGGATTGCGTGGCGCGCTACGCGCCGATTGGTGTCTTGCTAAGGCTCGTCCGCGACAGCACGACGAGATTGCCGTCGTCCGCAACGGGCGGCGCCGGCAAGGCCTTGGGTTCCGGCGCCGGCTCGGGGCGCCGCGCGGCGATGTGGTCGGCAAGAACCATGGCCGCGCGCCTTGCCATGTCCCCGGCGGCAAGGCTGATCGGGTTGGCATGGGGCGATGCGGGCGCCGACGCCTCCTGCCTGGCGGCGGCGCCCGTCCGCTCGAAAGCGCCGGCCTGGGCGCCGATTCGGCGCGCCTCGATATGGGCGCGCTGGATTTCAGTGGCGCGCCGGGCGAGGTCGGCGGCGGAGAACGGCAGGGCAGCCCTGGCCGGCTGCGCATGGAATGGCTCGTGCACCTCAATGAATCTCCTTTGCGTCCTGGCGCCAGCGCCGCCGAGATAGGCTTTCTGCACGGCCGGGTCACTGGCCAGGGCCCTGGCCTTGCCTTCTCCGACGATATGGCCGTTTTCGATGAGATAGGCACGATCGGCGATGGACAGGCTCAGCCGCGCGTTCTGCTCGACCAGAAGGATGCCGGTTCCGGTCTCGCCGATCCGCCTGAGCGAACGGAAGAGCTCGGTGCACAGAAGTGGCGACAGCCCAAGCGAGGGCTCGTCGAGCATGAGGACATGCGGATTGGACATCAGGGCGCGGCCGATGGCGACCATCTGCTGCTCGCCGCCGCTCATGGTGCGGGCGACCTGGCCGGAACGTTCCGCGAGGCGCGGAAACAGCGCGGTGACCATCTTTAGGCGTTCCTCGCTTTGGGCGCGCGCATGTTTGCCATAGGCGCCGAGCGAAAGGTTCTCGCGCACCGTCAAGTCGCCGAATATGCCCCGACCCTCGGGTACGAGCGCCACGCCGGCCTCGACGACAAGGTTGGCCGGGGCGCGAGTGATGTCGGTGTCGCCGATGGTGACGCGGGCGCCGTCGCGCGGCGCGACCAGCCCGGCAATGGCATTGAGAAGCGTCGTTTTGCCGGCGCCATTGGCCCCGAGGATGACGCAGATTTCGCCGCGCGCGACGTGAACGGAAATGTCCTCGAGGGCGCGATGGGCACCATAGGAGACGCAAAGGTGTTCGGCCCTAAGCATTCTCGCCTCCGAGATAGGCGCGAATGACGGCCGGATCGGACAGGACCGCGCCGACATCGCCGTCGGCGATCGTTTTACCCGAGGACATGACGACGACCCGGTCGCAGAGCGAGCGGATGGCATCCATGACGTGTTCGACCATGATGATGGTGCGCCCATCGTTGCGGATGTCGCGGATGAGCTGGATGCCGATCCTGAGTTCACTCGGATTGAGACCGGCGAGCCATTCGTCGAGCAGCAGCAGGCGCGGGTTTGAAGCGAGCGCCCGCGCCAGTTCGAGGCGCTTCTGGTCGATATAGGTGAGCGACCCGGTCGGAGTGCCGGCCCGTCCGCCGAGGCCCACACGCTCGAGAAGGGCGTGGGCGAGCTTGTGCGCGTCTTCGCCCCAGACGCGGATATGTCCGAAGACGCCGCCGGCGGTGACATTTTCCTCGACACTGAGCGTTGGCAGCACACGAACGAGCTGGAAGGTCCGCGCCACGCCGAGCCGGGCGACGCGGTGCGCCGGCAGGCCGGAAATCGTCTCGCCACCGAGCACGATCATGCCGCTGTTCGGCCTGATTGCGCCCGAGATCAGATTGAGCATGGTCGTCTTGCCCGATCCGTTCGGGCCGATCAGCCCGAGCAACTCGCCGTCCTTGACCTCGAAGCTGACGTCGTTGACCGCGACGAGGCCGCCAAAGGCCCTGCGGGCAGCCGAAACGCTGAGAAGCGAGCCGCTCATGGGACCGCCTTTCCGTCTTCGACCAGAACGATGCGAAAGCGCCTGCGCAGGCTGGCAAGGTCGGCGAAAAACCCCAATACGCCGCGCGGCAGCAGGTAGACGATGGCGATGAAGGCGAGGCCGACGACAAGGCTCGTGTGGTTGGGAAAGCGCGAGGACACCTGGTCGAAAAGGATGGTGAAGGGGATTACCCCGAGCAGCGGCCCCCAAAGCCGATGGACGCCGCCCAATAGCGCCATGATGACCACCTGGAACGAGATCATCGAATTGAAGGCGCCGGTCGGCGTGATGTAGGAATAGCGCGGCGCCAAGATGGCGCCGACCGCGCCGATGATCGTGCCGGAGATGATAAAGAGCACGACCTTGGCGAGCGCGGTGTCGATGCCGACATGGCGCGCCACGGTCTCGTCATTGCCGATGATGCGCATGGCAAAGCCGAGCCGGCTGCGATTGATCAGCCAGCCCGCGACATAAACGAGCGCCGCCATGCCGGTGAGCATCCACAGCAGGTGCTGCTCGCGGAGGTCGGTGAGCACGTAAAGCCCGAGCGAACTGCCCATCTCGGATTGCAGCCAGGTCACGACCTGGCGGATCAGTTCGGCCAGCCCCAGCGTGAAGATGACGAAATAGACACCCGACAGCCTCAGCGTCGCGACGCCGACCAGGCCGGCGACGACCCCGGCGACCAAGGCGCCGATCAGCACCAGCAACGGGAAGGGCAGGATGTCGATGCCGAGCGCCACGGCATAGGTGCCGAGGCCGTAAAAGGCCGCCGTCGCCAGCGAGATATAGTGGGTCGGGCCGGAAAACAGCGCCCAGGCCGTGCACAGGACCACATAGAGCATGATGTTGACCGTGAGCGTCAGGGTGTAGCCTTGGTCGAGCAGAGGCAGCATGGCGACCGAGGCAAGCCCGAGCGCGCCGATGACACCGATCCGGGTCTCGCTGGCGCTGAGGAGCCTCATGATACCCGCCTCCCGAAGATGCCCTGCGGTCTGATGAGCAGCACCAGCACGAACAGGGCGTAGGTCGCGGCGATGGTGAGGCCCGGATCGATGAGCGAGGCGACGGCCGTCTCGGCGAGACCGAGAAGCAGGGCGGCGATGATGGCGCCGCGGATGTCGCCGACCCCGCCCATGATGACGATGATAAGCGCCTTCATGGTGAAGGTCACGCCCATCGCGGCGTTGAAGGTGTAATAGCTCGACAGGAGCGCGCCCGCCGCCGCGGTCAGCGCGCCGCCGAGCGCGAAGGCGAAAGCCGAGGCACGCGGCACGTCGACGGCGACGAGCCTTGCCGAGACCGGATCGACGGCGACGGCACGGATCGCGGTGCCATAGCGCGTCCGGTAAAGGAACATATAGAGCAGTCCGGCGATGAGCGCGGCGGCGACAAAGGCGACGACGCGGTTGAGCCCGTAATTCTGTCCGAGGATCGGCACGGCCATGTCGAGGAAGTGATAGGTCTGGTCGCGGCCGCCGAAGACCAGCAGCATCAGGCCCTGGAAGGCGAACATCAGCCCGAACGTCACCAGAATCGAATCCACCTCGAGCTGGCCGCGCGACTTGGCGCGATTGACCAGCGGCTTGAGCCCGAACCGGTAGATCGCCCAGCTGAGGACGAAGGATGCCGGCGCGATCAGGACGATGCCGAAAACCGGGTTGATCCCGAAGGTCGAGAACAGCCAAAGCGCCATGAAACAGGCGAAGACGAGATTCTCGCCATTCGCCAGGTTCATGATGCGCGCCACGCCGTATTGCAGCGTCAGCCCGACCGCGATCAGCGCATAGGTTCCGCCCAGCAGCAATCCGGTGATGATGATGCTCATGTCCACTTTCGCCTTGTCGGGGTCAAACCGGCATGCCGGCGCGCCCTGGGAGGGTGGTGCGCCGGCATGCCATGTCGACTAGCCTCCCCAGCCAGCCTTTGCGACCGGTTCCTTGACGTCGTCGAAGCCCTCGGCCCCGACGCCCTGGAAGACGCCGTTCTGCCATTGGCCGACCGTCCAGAACTTCTGGTTGACATTGCCGGCAAGGTTCATCTCGCCCATGACCGTGCTAAAATTCATGGTCTTGAGCTTGTCGATGACGGCGGCCTTGTCGAGCGAACCGGCGGCGGTGATCGCCTGTTCGAGCATCTCGAGGCTGGCATAGGTCATGGCGCTGGCCCAGTAATCGGCATCCGCGCCGGTCACCTGCTTGTGCCGGGCCCGCCATTCCGGCATGCCGGCGGCATCGGGATTGATCCCGCCTGCACCCAGAACGCCCTCGGCCGCGTCACCATTGGCGCCGAGATAGGCCGGAAAGGCCGTGGCGACGCCGACATAGAAGGCCCCGACGTCAAGATCGGCGATCTTGGCCTGGGCCGTGAGACCGAACGTGTCGGTGGGGTAGCTGAACCCGATGAACGCATCGGGACCGGCGGCCTGGGCCGCCTGGATGATCGGCGCGAAATCCTGCTGCTCCAGCGGATAGGAGCTTTCGTAGACGATGTCGAAACCGGCTGCTTCGAGCGCCGGCTTGCCGGCGGCCATGAGTTCAATGCCGAAGGCGTCGGCGACGTTGACGACGGCGACCTTGTTGCCGATCTCGCCCTTGTCGCGCAGGTCCACGAGCACGCCCACCACGTCCTCGGCGAAAGCCTTGGACGAGCCGAGCAGCCAGAACGAGTTCGGCCACTTGGCGGCCAGCGCCTCGAAACCGTCGCCGACGGCGGTCGCCGCCAGTTGCGGATAGCCATACTGGGCGATGAGCGGCGCGGTGGCGATGTTGAGGCCGGTCGAATAGGGCGCGACGATGAAATCGACCTTGTCGACGGTAGCGAGGCGCTGGATGTTCTTGATCGCCTCTTCGCCCGATGTACGGTCGTCGTATTCGATCAGTTCGACCGGCATCCTGGTACCGCCGACATCGATACCGCCGCGGGCGTTGACATCCGCGACCCAGAGCCGGACCGCCGGCCAGTGCGTCACTTCCGAGCCGGCGGCGAGCGGCCCGGTCTTCGGCGCGCTGGCGCCAAGCTTGATCGTTTGTGCGCCGGCGGCGGTGATACCGCCGAACAAGAGGGCAGATGCGAGGATCGCGCCTGCCGCGCCTTTCAAGAGTTTATTGCGTACCATGCTTGCTCTCTCCTCCTTGAGCTTGCTTCGGGACTTGGTGTTCAGGGTCTATTGTCGTCTTATTTCCGCTTGAATCTCTCGTGGTTCCGGTTTCAGCAGCCGCGTGCCCGAACCGGAAAACCGGTTCCCACTTTTCCTGGGCACGCTCTAGATCGGGTAATCGGGCCGGCCGGACTGGATGGTTATCCATCTGAGCTCGGTGAAGGCGTCGATGCCGGCCTTGCCGCCGAAGCGTCCGTATCCGGACGCCTTGACGCCGCCGAAGGGCATTTGCGGCTCGTCCTGGATGGTCGGGCCGTTGATGTGGCAGATGCCGGATTCGATTCTGCGGGCGACGTCCATGGCGCGTCCGACATCGCGCCCGAACACCGAAGCGGCGAGGCCGTAGTCGCAATCGTTGGCGACCGAGACGGCCTCCTCGATGCCGGAGACGCGGATGATCGCGGCCACCGGCCCGAAGCTTTCGTCGCGATAGAGCCGCATGTCGGAGGTGACGCCGTCGAGAACGGTCGGGTCGACAAAAACCCCTTCATGCCGGCCGCCGCTCAAACGGCGCGCGCCTTTTGACAGCGCATCCTCGATCAGCATCCTGACGCGCTCCGCCGCCGCCTCGCTGATCATGGCGCCGAGCACGCAATCCGGGTCGCGCGGATCGGAGGCGCGCAGCGAACTGGCGCGGGCGGCGAATTTAGCGACAAACGTCTCGGCCACCGCTTCGTCGACGATGACCCGTTCCGTCGCCATGCAGATCTGGCCCTGATGGAAGAAGGCACCGAAGATGGCGGCATCCACGGCCGCGTCGAGATCGGCGTCGTCGAGCACGACGAGCGGCGCCTTGCCGCCGAGTTCGAGCAGGCAGGGCTTGAGATGGCGGGCGCAGCTTTCCGCGATCAGGCGGCCGACGCGGGTCGAGCCGGTGAAGTTGACGCGCCGGACCGCCGAATGGGCGATCAGCGCCTCGACGACGTCATGGGCGTCCTCGGGCCGGGTGTGGACGAGATTGATCGTGCCGGGCGGCAACCCCGCCGCGTTCAGCACCTCGGCGACCAGCGAATGGATGCGCGGGCTCAATTCGGAGGCCTTGAGCACCACGGTGTTGCCACAGGCGAGCGGCATGGCGCAGGCGCGTGTCGCAAGGATCACCGGCGCGTTCCACGGCGCCATCGAGAAGACGACGCCCACGGGCTGGCGGACGGCCATGGCCAGAAGGCCCGGCTTGTCCGAGGGGATGATTTCGCCGCTCATCTGCGTGGTCATCGCCGCCGCGTCGCGCAGGATGGTCGCGGCGAAACGGCAATTGAAGGCCGCCCAGCCATGCGTGCCGCCAGTTTCGGCGACGACGGCTTCGGTGAAATCGGGGATGCGCTCGAGCATGATCGAGGCCGCCCGCTCGAGCGCGGCACGGCGCGCCCCTGGCGGCGTGGCGGACCACACGGGAAACGCGCGCGCGGCGACATTGGCCGCGTGGACCGCGTCCCTTGCGGTCGCGGCGGCGGTGCGGGTCGAGACCTGACCGAGGACCGGATCGATCCGGTCGAAGGTCGACTCTCCCGTCGCCGGCGTTGCGACGCCGTCGATCAGCAGTGCTGCATTCAGCATTGCAAAGGCTCCCTCGTCGCCTTGTTCCCGGACGGTTTTCCCGTTCTCGTCCGCCTGTGGCGCGGGGAAGGAAGGCTCGATTTCAGGATGAGGCCTGGCGATGCAATGCAAAATGTGCAAAACAGGGCAGGTATTGTGCAAAACTGGGAAAAATGGACCAGCATCCGGGTCTGATCGGGCCAAGCCTGTTGCGGATCGACAGCCGGCTCCATCCGACGCTCTGGCGCCTGGGCGGCGGCGATCGACGCAATCGCGCTTTTGTTCTGATCGAGGATGGCGCCGGCGGTTTCGAACAAAACGAGGGGGAGTGGCGACAGGCGTCCAGCCCGTCGCTGCACTGGATCACCCACGCCGCCGGCAGGAGATTCCGCGCCGAGGCGGGGACGACCGGCTATGTCGGCACCGTCGGCGAAGCCTTCCTCGCGCAGATGGGCGCCGACTATGCCGACGCCGCCATTCTCGGTTTCGTCGCCGAGCACGACCATCATCTCGATCTCGACGGCGACACCGAAGGCATAATCGTGCCGGGCCTGTTCGCGACGCTGTTCATGGAGCTTCAGGGGCCGCGCATCGGCTCGCACATCATCGTGTCGTCACATCTGCGCATCCTGCTCGTCACCATTCTTCGGCTGGCCCGGCTCGACGTGTCGCTCGAAGGTTCGGGGTCCGAGGCGCGCTTCCTGCAGCGCTTTCGCGCCCTGATCGAGGCCAATTTCCGCGCCCATTGGCCGGTCGGGCGCTATGCCGAACGGATTGGCATTTCGCCCGACCGGCTGCATGGCCTGTGCACGCGCAAGCTCGGCAAGACGCCGCGCGCCCTGATCGCCGAACGGGTAGCGCGCGAGGCTGCCATCGGCCTCGAACGTTCGACCCTCAGCCTCGAACAGTTGAGCTATGCGCTGGGCTTCCGCGACCCCACGCATTTCTCGCATTTCTTCAAGCGCATGACGGGCCTGGCGCCCGGCGCCTTTCGGCGCCTCGTGGCCGCCGGCATGCGCGAAACCCCGCCCATCACCGCCGAAAGCTTCGCGGACTGGCCATAGCGGGCGTCTTCGCGCCCTTGAGTCGGACTGGAGGGCACCAAGCGGTCTGCGACCGGCTGCCGTCTATCGCGGCGGCTTTTGGGCTGCTAGAGCACGTCGAGGTCCGGCAGTTTCCGTCTTTCCGGTTCGGACGTGCCAGGAGCCGAATGCTTGAGCCCCGCTTTGCGAGGCTGGCGGAACGGGACGTGGTCCGCAGCCCCGAGGCCGGCGAAATCGGCTCGGTGCGCCGCGATATCGTGGCGGATTGCCCAGGCGTTGTTCACAAGTTCACATTGACAGAAAATTGAGCAAATCCTATGATTTTGACCGGTTGGTCAAAAACCTGGAAGCGCTTCAATGACAAACGAACTCCGCCTCTCCCGCCGTGCCGTCCTGGCCTCCGGGCTCGCCCTCGGCGCCGTGGCGCTCAGCCCCGCCGCCCGGGCGCAGACCCCGATGAAAGTGGCCGGAATCCACGCCTCTCCCGTCGAGAACGCCTGGAACTCGGTGCTTCACAAGGCGCTTCAGGACGCCGCCGCCGACGGCGCAATCGACTACGTCTTCTCCGAAGGCGTGTCGGGCACCGATTACCCGCGCGCCATGCGCGAATATGCCGAGCAGGGCATCCCGCTGATCATCGGCGAAACATATGCTGTGGAAAAACTCGGACGCGAGGTTGCGGCAGATTATCCGGAAACGGCCTTCGTCATGGGCTCGAGCGGCGGGCCCGAGGGCGACAATTTCGGCGTCTTCGGCACCTGGAACCATGACGGTGCCTATCTCGCCGGCATGCTGGCGGGCAAAATGACCAAGTCGAACGTCGTCGGCTCGGTCGGCGCCATGCCGATCCCGGAAGTCAACATGCTGATCAACGCCTTCGCCGCCGGCGTCAAGGCGGTCAATCCCGAGGCCAGGCACCTCGTCACCTTCATCGGCACGTTCTTCGATCCCCCGAAGGCACGCGAGGCGGGCCTGGCGCAGATCGATGCCGGCGCCGACATCCTGTTCGGCGAGCGCATCGGCACCGCCGACGCCGCCAAGGAACGCGGCATCCTCTCGGTCGGCTCACTGATCGACTATACGCCGCGCTATCCGGAGACGGTCTTTGCCAATGCCCTGTGGGGCTTCCGGCCGATCGTCGACGCCGCCGTGGCCGATGTCGCCGCCGGCACGCCGGTCGGCAGGGACTACACGGCCTATGGCATGATGGTCGAGGGCGGTTCCGACATCGCCTACACTGCCGCCGTGCCGCCGGCCGAGGCCGTCACCGCGATGGAAGAGGTTCGCGCCGCCATCAAGTCCGGCACGTTCGAAGTGCCGCGCAACATGGACGAACCGAAAAACGGCTGATGCACCAGGACGCGATTGCCCTCGCCGAGACGATTGGCGGGGGCAGGCTTTCGGCTGGTGCGGCGATGACCTCCGCGCTTGCCGCGGTGTCCGGGCATGAGGCGCTGGGCGCGGTCTGCTCCGTCGACCCGGAACTGGGTCTTGCGGCCGCCGAGGCGTTCGACGCGCTCGCCCCGAACGATCCGAGGCGTCGGGCCGTCTTTGCCGGCGTTCCGACACTCGCCAAGGATCTCGGCGGTCCGTTCAGGAACCTGCCGCCGCGTTGTGGCTCGAATGTCCCGATGCCTGTCGACCCCGAGGCGGAATCCGACCTTGCCCGCCGCTTTCGCGACGCCGGCCTTATTCCTTTCGGCCTTTCCGCTTCTCCTGAGTTCGGCCTGTCGCTGGCAACCGAACCGTTCGGCAGGCCGGCATGCCGCAATCCGCTGGCACCGGAGCTGAGTGCCGGCGGTTCGTCCGGTGGCGCCGCCGCCGCCGTCGCGGCCGGGCTGGTCGCCATCGCCCATGCCACCGATGCCGGCGGCTCGATCCGCGTGCCGGCCGCCTGTTGCGGGCTCGTCGGACTGAAGCCGGGACGGGGCGCCATGCCCGCCGGTCCGGGCTATTCCAACTACATTGGCGGCATCGCTTCGGAACTGGCGGTGACCCGCTCGCTGCGCGACACGGCCGCTTTGTTCCGCTTTGCCGCCGGCGCGACAAAAGGCCCGTTTCCGCCGGCCGAAATTGGCGCGAAACCTGTTCATCACCTGCGCATCGGGGTGCTCACCAGCACCGGCAGCGACTATCCTACGTCTCCTGAAAGATGCGAGGCCGTCGAAACCGCCGCGCGCCTGCTCGAGGGGCGGGGACATCATCTGGTCCGTCTCAACTGGACGTCGGTCGAGACCGTCGCCCTTGCGAGCGCGTGCCTGTTCGCCGAAATCGTGTCGGTCAATCTCGCGGCGTTATTCGAGCAGTTCGGGCTCGACAGGGCTTTGGCGGAACCGATGACTGAAGCGGTGATCGAGCGGGGACGGGCGATGAGCGGCGCGGCGGCCTGGCAATTGACCACGGACTGCGCCTCGGTGAGCCGCGATTGCTGGGCCCTGTTCGAGAGCTTCGATTGCCTGTTGTCGCCGATGCTGACGCGTGCGCCCAGCCCGATCGGCAGCTTTCCGACAAATCATCGCGACACCGATCTGCATTTCCACCGCATGACCGGTTTCGCGCCGTTGGCGCCGCTCGCCAATATCTCCGGCTTTGCCGCGCTGACCCTGCCTGTCGGAGCCGATGACGACGGCCTGCCGCTACCGGTGCAATTGATGGCGCCGATGGGCGGCGAGGAAACGCTTTTCTCCCTCGCCGCTTCGCTCGAAGCCGAACACTTGTGGCGGCATCGCTTCCCGATCGCGGGCCTTGGGGCATGAGCGATGACGTGCTCGAGATAGCCGGCGTCTCCAAGCGCTTCGGCGACATTCTCGCCAATGACGATATTTCGCTCAGCCTCGCCAGGGGCGAGATCGTGGCGCTGCTCGGCGAGAACGGCGCCGGCAAGACGACGCTGATGAACGTTCTTTTCGGCCATTACGTGCCCGATTCCGGCACGGTCGCCGTCATGGGCAGGCCATTGCCACCGGGCCGGCCGCGCGAGGCGATTTCGGCTGGCATCGGCATGGTGCATCAGCATTTCTCGCTTGCCGCCAACCTGAGCGTTCTCGAAAACGTCATGACCGGCTCCGAACGCCTGTTCCTGCCCATGTCAAACACGTCGGCGGCGCGGAAAAAGCTCATGGCCCTGTCCGAGCGCTTCGGGCTCAAGGTCGACCCGGAAGCCCGGCTCGGCGACCTCTCGGTCGGCGAGCAGCAGCGCGTCGAGATCCTGAAGGCGCTCTACAATGACGCCAAGATCCTCGTCCTCGACGAGCCGACGGCGGTTTTGACCAATCTTGAGGCGGAAAAGCTGTTTTCGATCCTCAAGGACATGGCCCGCCTCGGCCTGTCGCTGATCTTCATTTCCCACAAGCTCGACGAGGTCATGGCCACCGCCGACCGCATCGTCGTCTTGCGCGGCGGCCGGTCGGTCGCCGAGCGCCGCGCCAGCGCGACCAGCAAGGCCGAGCTCGCCGAGTTGATGGTCGGCCGCGCCGTTTCCCGGCCGATGCGCGACCATGTCGAACGCGGCGACGTGGTGCTCGAAGCCATCGCCATCTCGGTGAGGATCGACGGCGTCGACCGGCTGAAATCCATCGATTTCACGCTCCATGCCGGCGAGGTGCTCGGCATAATCGGCGTTTCCGGCAACGGCCAGACGACCCTGGCCCACATGATTTCCGGCATCGTCCAGCCGAAAGACGGCGACCTCCTGCTCTATGGCAAGAGCGTCGGCGACATGTCGGTGGCCGACGTCGTTGCCGCCGGCATAGGTCGCATTCCCGAGGACCGCACCCATGAAGGCGCGATCGGCGAAATGGCGATCTGGGAAAATGCCATTCTCGAACGACTCGGCGACTATTCGAAACACGGTCTCGTCGACCGCAAGTCGGCCATCGTCTTCGCCGATCGGATCATCAAGGAATTCGACGTGCGCGGCGGGGTGCCGACGACGCGTTTCCGGCTTTTGTCGGGCGGCAACATGCAAAAGCTCATCCTCGGGCGCAACCTCATCGAGCATCCGAAAATCCTGCTCGCCGCCCAGCCGGCGCGCGGCCTCGACGAGGGCGCCGTCGCCGCCGTGCACGAGCGCATTCTCGAGGCGCGGCGCAACGGCACCGCCGTGCTGCTCATTTCCGAGGATCTCGACGAGATCATGGCCCTGTCCGATCGCATCCAGGCCATTGTCGGCGGCCGCCTGTCTCCGCCCGTAAATGCCGACCACGCCGATGCCCGCATGCTCGGCCTGATGATGGCCGGCGAATGGGCGCAGGCCATGCCGGGCAGGGAGGTGGGCCATGCGCCTTGAACGCCGCGAACATCGCCCCCTGGCGCTGGTGCTCGTGACCCCGCTCGTCGCCGTCGCGGTGGCGCTGGCCATTGCCGGGGTGCTGATTGCCATCGCCGGCGCCCCGGTCATCGCGGCCTATGGCGAATTGCTCAAGGGCGCCTTCGGCTCGCGCCTTGCCACCACCGAAACGCTGACCCGCGCCATTCCGCTGATCCTCACGGGCATGGCCGCCGCCGTCGCCTTCCGGGCGCAGGTCTGGAACATCGGCGGTGAAGGCCAGTTCTATCTCGGCGCCATCGCCGCCGCCGCCATGGGGTCCGAGGTTCTCGGCGACCTGCCCGGTTTCGTCCAGATCCCCGTGCTGATGCTGACCGGCGCGACCGCCGGCGCCGTGCTGCTGCTCATCCCGCTCTGGCTGAGGCTGCGCTTCTTTGTCGACGAGGTGGTGACGACGCTTCTGCTCAATTTCGTCGCCATACTTTTTGTCTCGATGCTGATCGACACGGTTCTCAAGGATCCGCTCGGCTTCGGCTGGCCGCAGTCGGAAGCCATTGCCGACCAGGCCATGCTGCCCGATCTCGTGTCGCGCTCGCGCCTGCATGTCGGGTTGATCATTGCCATGGTTCTCGCCTTGCTCGTCTGGTTCGTCCAGAGGCGCACCGTTTTCGGCATGCAGTCGCGCGCCGCCGGATTGAGCCCGAGCGGCGCCCGCTTCGCCGGCATTCCGCTCGGCCGGACGCTCATCTTCGTTGCCATGATTTCGGGCGGTTTCGCCGGCCTCGCCGGGGCCATCGAGGTCATGGGCGTGCAAGGCTACGTCACCACCGAACTGTCGCCGGGCTTCGGCTATTCCGGCATCGTCGTCGCCATGCTGGCCAATCTCAATCCGATCGGGGTGGTTTTTGCCGCCATCTTCATCGCCACCATGTTCGTCGGTGCCGACGGCATGAGCCGGGCCATGTCCATTCCCGCCTATATCGCCGACGTGACCGTTTCCCTGTCGCTTCTCAGCATGTTGGTGGCCCTGTTCTTCACCCAGTACCGGATCCGCAAATGAGCGCACTCATGGACATTCTCGCCTCGGCGGGTCTCTGGGGGGCGGTACTGAGGATCGCGACGCCGCTGATCTTCGGCACGCTCGGCGCGCTGTTGTGCGAACGCTCGGGCGTGCTCAATCTCGGCATCGAGGGCATCATGACCTTCGGCGCCATGATCGGCTGGCTCGCCGTCTACAACGGCGCCGACCTGTGGACCGGGCTTCTGGTCGCGGCCGTCTGCGGCGGTCTGTTCGGCCTCTTGCACGCGGCGCTGACCGTGACGCTGGGGCTCTCCCAGCACGTATCCGGTCTCGGGGTGACGCTGTTCGCCTCGAGCTTTTCCTATTACGTTTTCAGGTTGCTGGTGCCTGTCGCCGGCACGCCGCCGACCGTCGAGGCGTTCGAGCCCATCGCCCTTCCCGGACTTAGTGACCTGCCCTTTGTCGGCCCGGCCTTTTTCACCCAGACGCCGCCAACCTATCTGGCGATCCTGATCGCTCTTGTCCTCGGCTATGTCCTGTTCCGCACGCCGCTCGGCCTCGCAATCCGCATGACCGGCGAAAACCCGCACGCAGCCGAGGCGCAGGGCATCAACCCCATGCGCGTGCGCTACGGCGCAATCATCGCCGGCAGCGCCCTGATGGGCGTTGCCGGAGCCTTCCTGACCCTGTCGGCCTTCAATTCCTTCTTTCCGACCATGGTGCAGGGGCGCGGCTGGATCTGCATCGCGCTCGTCGTCTTCTCGTCCTGGCGGCCGTCGCGGGCGCTTCTGGGGGCACTGCTCTTCGCTTTTTTCGACGGCTTCCAGGTGCGCCTGCAGACCGTGCTCGACATCGTGCCCTATCAGGTCTTCCTGATG
This sequence comes from Alphaproteobacteria bacterium, assembly GCA_018818925.1. Taxonomy (GTDB): domain Bacteria; phylum Pseudomonadota; class Alphaproteobacteria; order Rhizobiales; family Devosiaceae; genus JAHJQZ01. The sequence goes on along the minus strand of JAHJQZ010000022.1, from coordinate 13,932 downwards.
ATGCCGTACCTGTTGTCCATCGCCGCCCTCGCCGTCATGGCCCGCCGCGCCCGCGTGCCCCAGGCCCTGATGCAGCCCTACAGGCGTGGCGAGCGCTAGACGTTTCCGGAGGATTTCATGTTCGACACCATCATCAGAAACGCCAACCTGCCGGACGGTCGCTCCGGCATGGACATCGGCATCGACAAGGGCCGCATCACCGCCATCGACAGGGGCCTTCCGGCCGAGGCGGGCGAGGTGATCGACGCCAGCGGGCGCCTGGTCAGTCCGGCTTTCTGCGATCCGCATTTCCACATGGACGCCACCTTGTCGCTCGGCATGCCGCGCATGAATGTCTCGGGCACCCTGCTCGAGGGCATCGGCCTTTGGGGCGAGTTGCGGCCGCTGCTGACGCGGGAGGCCGTGGTCGAGCGCGCCCTCAAATATTGCGATCTCGCCGTCAGCCAGGGCCTTTTGTTCATCCGCAGCCATGTCGACACCTCAGATTCGAAGCTCGTCACGGTCGAGGGTCTGCTGGAGGTTCGTGAAAAGGTTGCCCCCTATATCGACCTGCAATTGGTCGCCTTTCCGCAGGATGGCTATTACCGCAGTCCCCAAGGGGTCAAGGCGCTGGAGCGCGCCCTCGACATGGGTGTCGAGATCGTCGGCGGCATCCCGCATTTCGAAAGGACCATGGACGAGGGACGGCAATCGGTCGAGGCGCTGTGCCGCATCGCCGCCGATCGCGGACTTATGGTCGACATGCATTGCGACGAGACCGACGACCCGATGTCGCGCCATATCGAAACGCTCAGCGCCGAGACGGTGCGCCATGGTTTGCAGGGCAGGGTGGCCGGCTCGCACCTCACCTCAATGCATTCAATGGACAATTACTACGTTTCAAAGCTCATTCCGCTGATGGCGGAGGCCGAGATCAACGTCATTGCCAACCCGCTCATCAACATCATGCTGCAGGGCCGCCACGACACCTATCCCAAACGTCGCGGCATGACCCGCGTTCGCGAGTTGATGGAAGCCGGCCTCAACGTGTCGTTCGGCCAGGACTGCTGCATGGACCCATGGTATTCCATGGGCTCGGCCGACATGACCGAGGTCGCCCATATGGCCATCCATGTCGGGCAACTGGGTTCCATCATCGACAAGCACGAGGTCTTCGACGCGATCACCGTCAATTCGGCAAAGACGATGGGCCTTGCGGACTACGGCATCGGTGTCGGCTGCAGGGCCGACCTCGTCGTATTGCAGGCCGAAAACGTCACCGAGGCGCTGCGTTTGAAGCCCGGCCGGCTCTTCGTCCTCAAATCCGGCAAGGTCATCTCGAAAACGGCGCCGCGCATCGCCGAGCTGGCGCTCGATGGCCGGCCGCAAAGCATCGATCCGGGCAAGGATTTCGTTCCCGGTGCGGCAAAGGCATAGCCCGCTCCGTCCTCGTCCGACATCCGCAGACCAGGTTCGGACAATGCCGCGCTTCGTTGGTCGGAAGGGGTCCGCGCGCGGAACCGTACCAGGCCCCGCCTGGGCCTGTCGGCAGGTGCGCCCGCGCCGCCGCCGATGCCGCAATGGAACCTGTCCTCCCTGTTTTTTTGCAGGCCGTTAGTGCATGCGCCGAGCCGCCCGCCGCCGTCCGGGCATCGCGACGTCCCATCGGCCGCGACTTGGATTGTCTGAAAGGCGCAAGTCAAATGCGGGGGCCGAGCAATTCTAGACTGCAACAAGCCCGGCGGGGAAGTCGCGGACCGCTGCTGCCGCCGGCCGCCTCGCGCCGCGTCGGAGGCGAAGCTAATTCCGCCGCGATGAACGGAAATACGGGCGCTGCATTTCTGAGAAATTTGCACCAGAAAGCGCCGGTTGTTCGAAAAGAACGTCGCCTCTGCTCGCTTCACTCCAGATTCGGCCGAAGCAGACTATTTGCAATAAAAAAACTGGCGACTGTATAATGCCCTTCATGCGGTCGACAATTTCGTGGTAGATAGAAATAGTAGTTCTTTTATTCGCTTGGACTCATGCATTTTGGTCGACGGCGTCGGCCGCGGAGCAAGGTGCGACCTTATCGTTCCGTAGCAGCAATATCCATGTGTATGACCAAAAGATACATGCATGAACAGAGCAAAAGTCACTAGTGTTGTGTGTGTGAGAGCCGTGACGGCGACGTATCCGAATTGACGCGTCGGCACGGACTGGCAGAAATGTTCGGGCCGGGATGCGAGCCGATCGATGAGACGGCCGAGGGTCCTGCCTACCTTTTGGGAGGAATACATGAAGAAAATTATAAGCCTGCTAGCCGTCGCGGCGGTTGGCGCCGGCCTGATGATCACTCAGGCACCGGCGCAGGACCTCGTCGCCATCTCGATGCCGACGAAGTCGTCGACCCGCTGGATCTCGGACGGCGAGAGCATGGTCAAGGAATTCCAGGCCATGGGCTATGCCACCGACCTGCAGTTCGCCGAAGACGACATTCCGAATCAGCTCGCCCAGCTTGAGAACATGGTCACCAAGGGTGCCAAGGTGCTCGTGATCGGCGCCATCGATGGCACGACGCTTTCCGACATTCTCGCCCAGGCCCACGAAAAGGGCGTCAAGGTGTTCGCCTATGACCGCCTGATCCGTCAGTCGCCCGATGTCGACTACTACGCTACGTTCGACAACTTCCAGGTTGGCGTGCTGCAGGCGACCTCTCTGGTCGAAGGCCTCCAGGCGCGCTTCCCCGATGCCAAGCCGTGGAACGTCGAGCTGTTCGGCGGCTCGCCCGACGACAACAACGCCTTCTTCTTCTATGACGGCGCCATGTCCATCCTTCAGCCGATGATCGACGCTGGCGACATCGTCGTCCAGTCCGGTCAGTTCGGCATGGACAAGGTCGGTACGCTGCGTTGGGACGGTGCTGTGGCTCAGGCCCGCATGGACAACCTGCTTTCGGCTTTCTACACCGACAAGAAGGTTTCCGGCGTTCTGGCTCCCTATGACGGCCTGTCGCGCGGCATCATTTCCTCGCTCAAGGGCGTTGGCTACGAGCCCGGCGACACCTTCCCGATCGTCACCGGTCAGGATGCCGAACTGCCGTCCGTCAAGGGCATGCTTGCCGGCGAGCAGTACTCGACCGTGTTCAAGGACACCCGCGAACTGGCCGCAGCGACTGCCAAGATGGTCGATGCCGTCATGAAGGGCCAAGAGCCCGAGGTCAACGACACCACGACCTACGACAATGGCGTCAAGGTTGTTCCCTCGAACCTGCTCATCCCGCACTCGGTCGGCGTTGCCGACATTCCGATCCTTGTCGAGAGCGGCTATTACACTCAGGACCAGATCGACAACTAGTCCTCCCGTTGACGATGGGGCCCGGCCAAAAGCCGGGCCCCACTCGCGATGAGGGCTGCGGATGATCCTGGGTTCGTCCGCCTCTTGGTATCGTTGCAACCCAATGACGCAGCGCCCATGGCGCACAAGGCTGGTATAAGCCGCCACGCGTTTTTGGCCATTCGAGTAGGACCATGCAGCCCATTCTGGAAATGCAGAATATCACCAAGACCTTCCCGGGCGTCAACGCGCTGGAGAATGTCAATCTGACTGTGATGCCGGGGGAAATACACGGCGTCGTCGGCGAGAACGGCGCTGGAAAGTCTACGCTGATGATGGTGCTGTCCGGCGTCTATCCGCATGGCAGCTATTCGGGAGACATCGTCTTTGAAGGCAAACCGCGCGCCTTCCATACCATCACCGACAGCGAAGACGTCGGCATCATCATCATTCACCAGGAACTGGCGCTGGTGCCGCTGCTGTCGATAGCCGAGAACATTTTCCTCGGCCATGAAACCGGCAGGTTCGGCGTTATCGACTGGTTTGAGGCCTATGCGCGCTCCAAGGAGCTGCTGGCAAAGGTCGGGCTTCACGAGAACCCCAATACGCTGATCGAATCCCTCGGCACCGGCAAGCAGCAACTCGTCGAGATCGCCAAGGCGCTCGGCAAGAAGGTGAAGCTGCTCATTCTCGACGAGCCGACCTCGAGCCTCAACGAGCGCGATTCCGACGCTCTGCTGACGCTGCTGTCCGAGTTCCGCGGCCATGGCATCGCTTCGATCCTGATCACCCACAAGCTCGGCGAGGTCCTGAAGGTTGCCGACCACATCACCGTGCTGCGCGATGGCTCAACCGTCGGAACCTTTGACTGCCGCGCCAGCAAGGTGAATGAGGACCTGTTGATCAAGGCGATGGTCGGCCGCGAGTTGACCGACCGCTATCCGGCGCGCAACGCGACCATTGGCGAACCGATCTTCGAGGTGAAGAACTGGAATGTCTTTCACCCGCAGCATCAGGACCGCAAGGCGATCAAGGAGGTCAGCCTCAACGTGCGCGCCGGCGAGGTGGTCGGCATCGCCGGACTGATGGGCTCGGGCCGCACCGAACTGGCCATGTCTCTGTTCGGCCGTTCCTGGGGCCAGCGCATCACCGGCGAGGTTTTCATCCACGGCAAGAAGGCCGATGTGTCCTCGATCCCGAACGCCATGGCCGCCGGCTTCGCCTATGCCACCGAGGATCGCAAGACCTATGGCCTCATCCTGATCGACCACATCAAGCACAACATCACGCTGGCCAATCTCGGCGCCGTTTCCAAGCGCATGGTCATCAACGACATCGAGGAAATTGCGGCCGCCAACAAGTATCGCAAGGAAATCGGCATCCGCTCGTCCAACATCTATCAGGTGACCAACAACCTGTCGGGCGGCAACCAGCAGAAGGTCGTTCTGTCGAAATGGCTGTTCGCCGGACCGGATGTCCTCATCCTCGACGAGCCGACGCGCGGCATCGATGTCGGCGCGAAGTATGAGATTCACAGCATCATCAATACCCTGGCCGAGGCCGGCAAGGCCATTATCGTGATATCGTCGGAAATGCCGGAACTGCTCGGCATCACCGACCGCGTCTATGTCATGAACGAAGGCAGCATCGTCGCCGAAATGCCGGCACAAGAAGCCTCGCAGGAAAAAATCATGCGGGCAATCATGAATTCGTGGGAGCACTGAAATGGTCGATGTCGCAGCTCAGGAAAAGAAGCCGGCGCAGATTGCGAAGTCCAATGACTGGTTGAAGTTCATTCAGGCCAATATTCGAGACTACGTGCTGCTGATCGCGCTTCTGGCGATCATGATCTTCTTCCAGTTCACCACGAACGGCACGCTGTTCATGCCGGTGAACATGACCAACATCATCCTGCAGAACAGCTACATCGTCATCATGGCGCTCGGCATGCTGTTGATCATCGTTGCCGGGCATATCGATCTGTCGGTCGGCTCGGTGTCGGGCTTCATCGGCGCCATGTCGGCGGTGCTGATCGTGCAGATGAAACTCGATCCGCTGCTCTCCGCGGTCGCCTGCATCGGTCTTGGCGGTCTCATCGGCGCTTCGCAGGGCTATTTCGTCGCCTATCACAAAATTCCCGCTTTCATCGTCACGCTGGCCGGCATGCTCATCTACAAGGGTCTGGCGCTGGCGGTTCTGGGCGGGGCTTCGGTCGGTCCGTTCCCCAAGGAATTCCAGCTCCTATCGTCCGGCTACGTGCCCGACCTGTTCGCCTTCTCGATCGGTGACAAGCCGTTCAACCTTCTGGCGATGCTTATCGGCATCGCGGTCACTGGCCTTTTGATCTGGGGCAATCTCAAGGAACGCGCCAACCAGAAAAAGCACGATCTGGCCGAAGAACCGGAAGCCATTTTCTGGGGTCGCAATCTTCTCATTGCTGCCGGCTTTCTCGGCTTCACCTACCTGATGGCGAGCTACAAGGGCCTGCCGAACGTTTTGATCGTCATGTTCGCCCTTATCGCGCTGTTCATGTTCATGACCACGAGCACCACTTTCGGCCGCCGCGTCTACGCTCTTGGCGGCAACCTCAAGGCGGCCAAGCTCTCGGGCATCAACACCGAACGGATGAATTTCTGGATCTTCACCATCATGGGCATGCTGTCGGGTCTGGCCGGCCTGATCTTCGCCGCCCGCCTCAATGTGGCGACCCCGAAGGCCGGCCTCGGTTTCGAACTCGACGTCATCGCGGCGTGCTTCATCGGCGGCGCGGCGACGACCGGCGGCGTCGGCAAGGTGATCGGCGCGGTGATCGGTGCCTTCATCATGGGCGTGATGAACAACGGCATGTCGATCATGGGCATCGGCATCGATTGGCAGCAGGTCATCAAGGGCGCCGTGCTGCTGCTCGCCGTGTTCATGGACAATTACTACAAGCAGAAGCAGGGCTGACCACCGTCTCCCGGCTTCCGGTCCGTTTCAAACCTCATCGACCCGTCCGCGCGCGGACGGGTCGCGTTGTTTTAGGGCCGGCGAAAATCGGGGCACCGGCCGAACGGCGCTTGAAGGGCTCGCGCCACATGACCTGGATCGCGTGCGGCCGCCTGTCCGGATCGGACGAGCGGCACCCGCTGCGGACGACGCCGGTTCAGAAGGATCCGTTCTGCACCCGTGCCTGAAGCACCGACCGGAGATCGCGTTCGGTATCCTCGAGATGCGAACGCATGGCCTGGGCAGCGCCACGGCTGTCGCCGTCACGAATGAAATTGAGGATGGCCTGGTGCGCCTCGAGCGTAGCCTGGATCGGGCGGCCGCGAAGTTCGTGGCCGCGCAGGGTCAGGGCGCGCGAATCCTCGAGCGGCACCGCCATGGCCTCGATAAGGTATGTAATCATCCTGTTGCCGCTGGCGAGCGCGATGGCTTCGTGAAAGTCGATGTCGCATTTGTGGAACGCCTGTTCCGCCTCCTTGCGCTCACGGCCCTCGGCGCCGTCCATGCGGGCCGCCGCGGTGCGCATGCCGGCGAGTGCATGCTCGATGGCATTCAGGCTGGCGCGGTTGGCGCGGCGGGCGGCATAGGTGGCGGACTGGATTTCGAGCGCCTGCCGGACTTCGATGAGGTCAAACACGCCCTTGGGGTCGCGCATCATGATCATGGCGAGGAACTCGCCAAAGGCCGCGCCCGTCGGCTCGCGCACCACGGCGCGGCGCCCGCGCGCCAGTTCGAGCAGGCCGCGGCCGGCCACCATCTTGACCGCCTCCCTGACGGTCAGCCGGCTGACGTCGTAGCGCGCCGCGAGATTGGCCTCGCTCGGCAGCGAACTGCCGGGCGCGAGTTCGGCTAGGATGAGGCTCGTCAGCTGGTCGGCCACGCTCATGGCCGCGCTGCCGCCCGACTGGACGTCGCCGGCCTTGTTCTCGCTGGGATCGTCGATCATGTCACTCCTTCAACGTATCAGATAAGTTTTTATGCATCGCGCAAAACGTCCGGGCCTTTTCACCGATGTTACCAATTGAGGCTACACTATCCTCGGGCGATTGCCGAGACAATGCATCGCCACCTAGCGACGGTTCTTGACAAAAATCGAACGATTACACCAAGCATGGGCGGAATCAGCGGATCCGCGTGCGCTCGGGCAGGAACGTTTCGAACCTGAATTCGCAAGACACCGAGACACAAAACCGCACCCAACTTTACAAACATATCTGACTTGCATAGTCTCAACGACTGTGAGTGGAAGACTCGCGGAGCATCGGCCTGGTCTTGGCCGATGACGAGGAGAACTGGGGAGGAACCTATATGAGCAAGTCCTTATTGCGCCATGCGCTGCTGATTTCGGCGGCCGCTGCGTTCGGTCTTTCCATGGCGGGCGCGGCAGCGGCCGCGGACCCGCAACCGAAATGGTGCTCCGACGTCAAGATCGCGGCATTCCCGGGCGGGCCGCAGGGCGGACCGTTCGCACAGGTCGTCTACAATGGCTATCGCCAGGCCGAAGTCGACACCGGCGCCCAGGTTCAGTACTATTTCTCGAACTGGGATCCGAACATGATGATCACCCAGCTTCAGCAGGCGATCGCGACCAAGGTCGACGGCATCGCCTTCATGGGACATCCGGGTGACGACGCCACCGACGCTTTGGTCGACGATGCCTTCTCCAAAGGCATCGTGGTGACCACCGCCAACACCGCCCTGCCCAAGGCCCAGGCAAAGTATGGCGCCGACGGCATGGGCTATGTCGGTGCGCCGAACTATTCGGCCGGCCATGCGCTCGGCACCGAAGCGGCCAAGCGCGCCGGCATCGTCGCGGGCGACACGGTTTTCGTCTGGGGTCTGAAGGCCCATGGCGGCGACCGCGGCCAGCGCACCGTCGGCGTGATCGACGGCCTTGAGGCGGCGGGTGCCAAGGTCATCTACCAGGAGATCGACGACGCGACCAACGCCGATCCGAATGCCGGCACCGCGACCTTCGTCGGGTTGATGAAGTCCAATCCGGGCGTCAAGATCGTCGTGACCGACCACGGCGCCCTGACCGCCAATGTCGGCGTTTATGCCAAGGCGGCCTCGCTTGAGCCGGGCGACGTCTACTTCGCCGGCTTCGATATGTCGCCGAATACCGCCCAGGCGATCAAGTCGGGCTATCAAAGCCTGGTGATCGACCAGCAGCCCTTCCTTCAGGGCTATCTGTCGCTCGTCAATATCTGCCTGACCAAGAAGTTCGGCTTCTCGGGTCTCGACATCGACACGGCCGGCGCCTTTGTCGACCCGGACAATGTCGACGCCATCTCGGCGCTGGCCGCGGAGCAGATCCGCTAGAGCATCGCGCGCAAAAGTGCAAACCGGTTTTGCGCGAAAACGATGCGACCACAAAGAGACAGGGCGGCGATGGGATTGGATTTGAACGCGCGCCGCTCAGGCCGTCCTCACCGGATGGGGTACTGAAAGGGGCGGGGTTGGCAACAGCCCCGCCCGTATCGGAGGCAAGACCTTATGCTTGACAAGACCAGCGGAAATCCGGACACGAGCGAGCCGGTCATCGAACTCAGGAACGTCTCCAAGACTTTCGGCGAGGTTCGCGCCCTGACGAGCGTGGACTTCAAGGTTTACCCGCGCGAGATCGTCGGCCTTCTCGGCGACAACGGCGCCGGCAAATCGACGCTGGTCAAGGCCATCATGGGCTATTTTCGCCCCGATCCGGGCGGAGAGATTTTTTTCAACGGCAAGCTTATCGAGGATTGGACGGTGGCGCGGGCCCGCAAGCTCGGCATCGAAACCATCTATCAGGAGCGCGCCCTCGCCGAGAAGCAGCCGATCTGGCGCAACCTGTTCATGGGGCGCGAACCGTGCAACCGCTGGGGCCTGCTCGATGTCGCGACCATGCGCTCGGAGGCGGCGCGGCTGATGAGCCAGCACATGGGCTTCACCTCCGCCGCCGTGCACCCGGACAACATCGTCATGACGATGTCGGGTGGCGAGAAGCAGGGCGTGGCCATTACGCGGGCGCTTTATTTCGACGCCCAGCTCGTCATTCTCGACGAGCCGACGGTCGGGCTCAGCCTGACCGAGACGCGCAAGACGCTCGATTTCATCTCCAGCATCAAGACGGCCGGAAAATCAGCCATTTTCATCGACCACAACATTTTCCATGTCTACCCGGTGGTGGATCGGCTCTATGTGCTCGATCGCGGCAAGATCGCCGGCCTCTACGACAAGTCGGATATCTCCATGGACGACCTGATCGACCGGCTCTACCGCGTGGCGCGGACCGGTTCACTGGAGGAATAGAATGACCAGCCCAGTCGAATCGGCCAGAAAACCAATGGAATCCGCCGGATCAACCTTGGACAATCGCGCCGCGCCGCCCTCTTTCCTGCGCCGTCACGGCCAGCAACTGGGCATCATCGCCGTCGGCATCGCCATGTGGCTCGCCTTCGTCGTCGCGGCGCCGCGCGTGTTCACCGATATCGACATCTATCGTGCCTTCGCCGAAACGACGCCCCTGTTCGGGATCATCGTTCTGGCCCTGACCTTCGTCGTCATCACCGGGGAAATGGACCTTTCCTTTCCCTCGATCATGGCGCTCGGCACGGCGATCTTCGCATTGAGCGTCACCCAGCTTCATCTCCCGTGGTATTTCGGGCTCACCCTTGCCTTTGTGACCGGCGCCGCGTGCGGGTGGCTCAACGGCACGCTTGTCGCCTTGTTCAACATCCCCTCCCTTGTCATCACCATCGGTACCCAATTCCTGTTCCGGGGCCTCGAACTGGTGCTGATGAGCGGCACCGGTGTGCCGTTGACCAGGGAGTTGTATCCGGAATTGCACATGCTGCTGCGCGAACCGCTGTTCGGCATCTTTCCCATTCAGACCACATGGATGGTGGGACTCGGGATCATCTTCTGGGTGCTGCTGAACCGCACCAGGTTCGGGGCCCACATCTTCCTTGTCGGCGACAACCCGACCAGCGCGCGGCTGATGGGCGTGAATGTCGTCTCGGTGAAGACACGCGCCTTCATCCTGGTGGGCATGACGTCCGTGCTCGCCGGGCTGATGACCTCGATCTACGGCTACTATTTCTGGCCGACCACCGGCGAAGGCTATCTGCTCAACACCATCGCTTCGGTATTCCTTGGCGGGACATCGGTGTTCGGCGGCACCGGCTCGATCGTCGGCTCTTTCGTCGCCGCCTATATCATCGGCGCCATCAATGCTGGAATCGTCTCGGCGGGCATCAACGCCTTCTACACCCAGCTCGCCTTCGGCCTGGTCATCGTCATCTCCGTGGTGCTGCAGACCTTTATCGAACGCCGCGTGCGCCGCCAGTCGCTGACCGGCCGCTGAGACAAAGGCCGTCGGAAAGCCGGCGAAAGCCAGCGCGGGTCGGGAAGGCGACAGACGGTCCGGCCGCCCTGCCTGCCGCCGCATGTTCCCGGCAGGCCGGCTTAGAGCTTTTCAGTGTTTCATGGAAACACTGAAAAGCTCCAAGTCCTTGGTTTGTCGCATTTCCGGACGGCGAACCGGTATCCACTTCACCTGGAAATGCTCTAAGGTGCGACATAGCGCAGAACGGTTTCGACGATCATCTGGCGCTGCCGGGGCACGTCCTTGGCGTCCCACAGGTCGAGATCGAAGGCGGCGCGCATGGAATAGCGGTTCGACACGCGCATGAAGCACAGGGCGCTGATCATGAAATGCAGGTGCCAGGCGCTTAAGCCGGGCCGGAAGGTGCCGTCCTTTTCGCCGCGCCTGAGCACGTCGCGCACGGTATCAAGGGCGATGGCGTTGCGCTCGATCAGCGACGGCCGGCCCGAAATGTGCCGTCCCATCTCGATGTTCTCGGTGCTGATCAGTCGCACATATTCGGGATGGTCGGCATGGTGGTCGAAGGTCACCTCGACCAGGAGCCGAATGGCCTCGGCCGGCGGCAGTGCGTCCAGATGCAGGTCCTGCTCCTTGGCGCGGATGCCGCCATAGGCCTCTTCCATCACCTCGGCATAGAGCTTCTCCTTGGAGCCGAAGTGATAATAGATCATCGGCTTGGTGGTCGATGTATTGGCGGCGATGGCGTCTACCCGGGCGCCGCTATAGCCGCGCGCCGCGAATTCGGCCATGGCGGCGGCGAGAATTTCACGCCGCGTCCTTTCGCCGACCGCCGAGGAACCGCGCTGGCGCGGCCGCCGCCCGGCGTCGTTGGCCGCCGCCTCCGCCAGCGGCCTGCTTTTTTCCGCCGCGGTGCCGTAACCTGTCAGCTCGGCGCGCGCCGTCGCGAATTCCTCGTCCAGCGCCGCCAACATGGAAAGGGCGATCGGTATGCCTTTTTCGACTTCCCTTGTGCCGGTCGAACGTTCGATCACCTTGGCGTGACCGCGATAGTTCGGATGTGGCCAAAGGTCCCTCGGCACTTTCTTCAAAATGCCGATTCGTCCGTTTCGCCCGATGCGGACGTTTTTCGGAAAGCTGGTCAAGTCGTGGCTCCAGGTCACCCCGCCAGTCGGTATGGAGGGTATGGAAGTTGTCCAGATAGTATGGAAACTGCATCTTTGCGATGAACCTGTCAACAAAACGAGCGCTTCGGCTAAGGCGCGGATATCGCATTGGATTTCGCGAAGTCAAACACATGCAATTGGATCACGAAAACCATAAACCATTGAAAAATTTAGATAATTATACAAAGGCCGGTAAAATCTCGTTGTTGCGTCCCCGATCTGCGTCGCGTTGTCGCGCGTCGGCGGCGTCGAGGCGATAGGCGTTGACACGATCTACTAGTAGGTATCATTTTTGAACCGGCGCTGCTTCCGGCGGCAAAGGATTCCGCTCTTTTGCGGGTCCGGCGACGCCCTTGACCGGCAAGAGGAGGCCGCTTCGGCGGACCTGCCGGTCCCGAACCGGAATGCAGCTCGGCAAGCGACCGAGCGATCGGTCACCCGCCTTCGGGCCCATGGCCCGGTATGGTGGACACACAAGCTAGGGAGGATTCAAATGCAAAGAGTGCTTGCGCATGTCATGGCTGCGGCGGTCGGTCTCGGGCTGGCCTTTCCGGCAGTCGCCGCGGAATTCGAATTCAGGTTCGCGCATTCCCAGCCGGAGGATTCCGTCCGGCACAAATCCATGCTCATGTTCGAGGAAGCCCTCGAGGCAGCCAGCGGCGGCCGCATCGCCGTCGACGTCTTCGGTGGCAGCCAGCTCGGTTCGGAGCCCGAAGTCATGGACATGGTCAAGCTTGGCTCGGTCCAGGGCACGCGCGGCGGCGCCTTCACCAAAGCCAACGAGAAGTTCCTGATCTGGACACTGCCGTTCCTTTATGACGACACTGGCGCCGTGCTGAAGGCGATGCGGTCCGATTTCGGCGCCGATATCGCCAAGGCCGCCGAGGCCAACGGCTATTATATCCCGGCCACCGGCGTTGCCGGCGGCTTCCGCCAGATCACCAACAATGCCCGTCCGATCAATGCGCCGGAAGATCTCGCGGGTCTCAAGATCCGCGCGCCGGGCATCGAGACCATCATCAAGACCATGCAGGCGCTCGGAGCCAATCCGGTCTCCATTCCCTATGGCGAAGTCTACATGGCGCTCAAGACCGGCGTCGCCGACGGTCAGGAAAACCCGCCCTCGAACATCTCCGTGATGAAGTTCTACGAGGCGCAGAAATATCTGTCGCTGGTGAACTACCAGATCCATCCCGATCCGTTCGTGGTCAACCTCGGCTGGTACCAGAGCCTGCCCGACGATCTCAAGGCAGTGTTCGACACAACCGCCCGCGACGCCATGGCGTGGAGCGACGAGACCTGGCTCGCCTCGGAAGCCGATTATCTCGCCTTCCTTTCCGACAAGCTCGAGGTCAACGAAATCTCGGCCGAGAACCGCGCTAGGTTCATCGAGGCGGTGCGTCCGGTCTGGGATGAATACATCACCGCCGGCACCTTCACGGCCGAGGAAGTCGACGCGGCCATCGCCGCCGGCAAGTAGTCCGAGACCACTAAAGTCTCCCCAAACCGTCGGAGGGTGTCCGCACCCTCCGATCCTCGGGACGCGGACAGGAACAGGATCCGGACCAGTCTCAGATGACCGACCAGCCGCAAGCCAGCAGCGCCCAATTCATGCCCCGGCTCGAAAGCGTGCTGGTGCGGACCCTCAGCGTCCTGCTGATGCTGGTATTCGCCCTCATCTTCGTGCTGGTCGTCGTGCTGGTTGTCATGCGCTACGGTTTCAATGCGACCATAGTCGGTGGCGCCGAGGCGACGGTTTTCCTGTTCATCTACACCACCGCGCTTGGATCGGCCGTCGAAATCGCCGGGAGCAAGCACATCCGGATCGAGACCCTGGTCGAACTGTTGCCGCCATTCTGGCGCGGCATGCTCGAAATGCTCCAGCTCGTGCTGATCGGCGTGCTGCATGCCTTCCTGTTCTATTTCAGCGTCGAATGGATCCGCGTCGTCGGCACTTCGAGAGACCCGGTGCTGAGAACGCCCGAATGGATGGTCGAGATCGCCATGCCCATCGGCTGCGTGCTGGCGGTCCTGTTCTGCATCACCCGACTGTTCGGCCTGGCCGGGCGACTGCGGGGCAAGGCAAGCGGGGCCTAGCCATGCTGCTCCTTTTGCTCAGCCTCATCGTATTCATGGTGATCGGCGTGCCGATCGGCTTTT
>JAHJQZ010000021.1 GCA_018818925.1 Alphaproteobacteria bacterium | reverse complement strand
TGGATTCTCTACGGTCCGCCCCATTACGTCTTCGACGCCGCCGAGGGCAAGATGCGCTGCGGGCAGGCTGTGACCAAGGAGGTCGCCGACCAGCCCTACGATCCGGACAAGAAACTCGTCGACTACGAATAGATGCCATCGGGCTTGACACCGGCCGGCAATGCCGCAATCATTTCAATCGATGTCAACAATTGAAAGGAGGTGGTCAGATGTCTCATTGTCCAGTTGCGCTCGGTGCGCAGAGCGTGAGCAAGACCTCTCCGACGGAGATCGGCCGCGCATAGGAGCGCGCTCGGAAAAGGCGGACACCGCCTTTTCGGTACGAACGCACGACCACCCAAATCCGACCGAAGGTCGGAACTGCGCTTCGCGTTTCTGACAATGGAAGGGCCGCCGAACTGGCGGCCCTTCGCTTTTTGCGCGACCGTTCCGGTTTCTATCGCCGGGCCAGCATCAGGTGTTGCACCAGCAGAACGGTCTTGGAATCCATGATCTCGCCGCGCCCGATCATGGCATAGGCCGCATCGAGTTTGAGCTCGATGACCTCGATGTCCTCGCCTTCGTGGCGGAGGCCGAGCCCTGAGAGTGCTTCGACCGGACCGTCATAGGTGCCGACAAAGCAATGGATCCTTTCGGTGATCGATCCGGGGCTGACAAAGACCGTGAAGGCATGGGTGCAATCGATCATCGCGACGCCCGCCTCTTCCATCGCCTCGCGCCGGGCGCAGGTTTCCGGTTCGTCGCCCTCGAGCAGTCCCGCCACCACCTCGAGAAGGAAATCCGGTCCGCCGGCCAGATGGGCGGCGAAGCGGAATTGGCGAACGAGCACCACCGTGTCGCGCTTCGGATCGTGAAGCAGCACGGCGGCGGCGTGGCCGTGATCGTAGGATTCGCGCCGGAGACGCTGGATGGTGCCGTCGGCTCGCGTGTAGTCGACCTCGTAGCCGGTGACCGTGCCCCAGAAATCGCTCAAAACCTTTGAGGACACGATCCTTATCCGCTCCGTCATCGCCGCCTCTTTGCGCTTGTCAAACGGGCGCTGGATAGCACGCGCGATCAGGCGCGACCATGACGGACCGGCCGCCTGTGCCGCATGCGAATGCACAAATGTCGCTCTTGAGCCCGCAAAGCGCCGTTGCGGGCTTTGACGAACGCGGCGCGGGCCGCTATCAGGGTCTGGCATTTTCCACGCGCGCCGTGGACCGGATGCGGGCCGAGGGGGGTTGCGTTGCGCATCGGCGGCCGAAGCGGCTGCCGATCTCCCGACGCTTTCGCCTTGGTCCGGCCGGTGCCTATCCGAAGGCCGAGTGATGACCGACAATTTGCGCCCTTTGTCGCCGCACATTTTCGTCTACAGGTGGCAGATCACCATGGTGCTCTCCATCGTCCAGCGCATCACGGGTGTCGGCATGTTCTTCGGCACGGCGCTGATCGGCTGGTGGCTCGTCGCCGCCGCCATCGGCGATCCGGCCCTCGAGATCGTCTATTTCGTCTCCGGCTCCTGGTTCGGCCAGCTGGTGCTGTTCTTTTTTGTCTGGGCGCTGTTCCAGCACATGCTGCAGGGCATCCGCCATTTTTTCTGGGACATCGGGCGCGGCTTTGCCGAAAACGGGCGCTTCCTTGTCTCCTGGATCATCGTTTGCGCCGGCTTCGTCCTGACGCTTCTGACCTTTGTTCCGTTCGTGTGGATGTGAGGAGGCCGACATGAGCATGCGCACCCCCTTTTCCCGCGTCACCGGCCTCGGCTCGGCCCGCGACGGCACGTCCCACTTCTTTGCCCAGCGCCTGACGGCGATTGCCAACATCCCTTTGACGCTGTTCCTGATCTTTCTGATCGTCACGCTGATGGGCCGGGACCAGGCGACGATCGCCACGGCGTTTTCCAATCCGATCCTTGCCGGCCTGACCATCCTCACCGTGGTCTCGGTCGCCTGGCACATGAAGCTCGGCATGCAGGTGGTCATCGAGGACTATGTGCATTCCGCGGGGCTGAAGCTCCTCGCGGTGATCGGCAACATCTTCTTCTCGCTTCTGGTGGCGACCATCGCCGTCGTCAGCGTGCTTCTGCTCGGGTTCGGGGGTTAGCGTCATGGCAAGTGCGGCTTACGACATCGTCGATCACGCCTTCGACGTGGTGGTGGTCGGTGCCGGCGGCGCCGGTCTGCGCGCCACGCTCGGCATGGCCGAACAGGGGCTCAAGACGGCCTGCGTCACCAAGGTGTTCCCGACCCGCTCGCACACCGTCGCTGCCCAGGGCGGCATCGCCGCCTCTTTGAAGAACATGGGCCCCGACCACTGGCAGTGGCACATGTACGACACCATCAAGGGCTCGGACTGGCTCGGCGACAACGACGCCATGGAATACCTGGCCCGCGAGGCGCCCGCCGCCGTCTACGAACTCGAGCATTACGGCGTGCCGTTCTCGCGCACCGAGGACGGCCGGATCTACCAGCGCCCCTTCGGCGGCCACATGCAGAATTTCGGCGACGGCCCGCCGGTGCAGCGCACCTGCGCCGCCGCCGACCGCACAGGCCATGCCATCCTGCATACGCTCTACGGCCAGTCCTTGCGGAACAATGCCGAGTTCTTCATCGAGTATTTCGCCATCGACCTGTTGATGAGTCCAGACGGCGCCTGCGAGGGCATCGTCGCCTGGAAGCTCGACGACGGCACGCTGCACCGCTTCCGCGCCAAGCTCGTCGTGCTTGCGACCGGCGGCTATGGCCGCACCTATTTCTCGGCTACCTCGGCCCATACCTGCACCGGCGACGGCAACGGCATGGTGGCCCGCGCCGGCCTGCCACTGCAGGACATGGAATTCGTCCAGTTCCATCCGACCGGCATCTATGGCGCCGGGTGCCTCATCACCGAGGGTGCCCGCGGCGAGGGCGGCTATTTGACCAATTCCGAGGGCGAGCGCTTCATGGAGCGCTATGCCCCGAATGCCAAGGACCTCGCGTCCCGCGACGTCGTCTCGCGCTGCATGACGCTGGAAATCCGCGAGGGGCGCGGCGTCGGCGCCAACAAGGATCACATTTTCCTCAATCTCGACCATCTCGACCCGAAAATCCTGGCCGAGCGCCTGCCGGGCATTTCCGAAAGCGCCAAGATCTTCGCCGGCGTCGACCTGACGCGCGAGCCGATTCCGGTCATCCCGACCGCGCACTACAATATGGGCGGCATCCCGACCAATTATCACGGCGAGGCGCTCAACCCCGACCGCGGCGGCGCCGATGCCGTCATTCCCGGCCTGATGGCCGTCGGCGAGGCCGGTTCCGCCTCGGTGCACGGCGCCAACCGGCTCGGCTCCAACTCGCTGATCGATCTCGTGGTCTTCGGCCGTGCCGCCGCCATCCGCGCCGGCGCGGTCGTCGACCGCGCCGCGCCGGTGCCTTCGACCGGCGAGGTGGCCCTGGAACGCATCGTCGACCGCTTCGACCGGCTGCGCCATGCCAATGGCGGCGCCCCGACCGCCGAATTGCGCGACCGCATGCAGCGCGCCATGCAGGAGGACGCCGCGGTGTTCCGCACCGCCGAGACGCTGCAGCAAGGCGTCAGGCGCATCTCGGAAATCTGGCGCGATTTGAAGGACGTGCATGTCACCGACCGTTCGATGATCTGGAATTCCGACCTCGTCGAAACGCTCGAACTGGAAAACCTCATGGCCAATGCCCTGACCACGGTGGTTTCCGCCGAGGCGCGCACCGAAAGCCGCGGCGCCCATGCCCGCGAGGATTTTCCCAATCGCGACGACGAGAACTGGCGCAAGCATTCGCTCGCCTGGATCGAGCCGAATGGCGATGTCCGGCTCGGTAATCGGCCCGTGCATACCGATCCGTTGACCACCCAGGCAGAGGGCGGCATCGATTTGAAGAAGATCGCGCCCAAGGCGCGGGTCTATTGAGGCAGTCGCCGTGGCCGGCTATTCGGGCACGCCGCTGCCGAAAAAACTCGGCTTGAGGGACGGCCATGTCGTCGGCTTTCTCGACCTGCCCGAGACGCTGGAGGAATTGAAGACCGCCGCCCTGTTCGCCTCGGTCGAGGAGCTGGCGGTGGACCGGATCGGCAAGGACAGGGAGAAGTTCGATCTCCTCCACCTGTTCCTGACCGAACGGGAAAGACTGGAAGACCTGGCCGCGCCCATGGGCGCGGCCATCAAAAGGGACGGCACGATCTGGATTTCCTGGCCCAAGAAATCGAGCAGAGTGCCGACCGACATCACCGAGGACGTCATCCGCACGGTGCTGCTGCCGACCGGACTGGTGGATGTCAAGGTCTGTGCGATAGACGCGATCTGGTCGGGCCTGAAACTGGTGATCCGCAAGGAATTGCGCTGAAGGATTGAGAGACGATGGTTGAATTCCGCCTTCCCAAGAATTCGAGGATCAAGCCCGGCAAGACCTGGCCGCGGCCGGACGCGAAGAATCTTCGCGAATTCGCCATTTACCGCTACGATCCCGATGCCGGTTCCAACCCGCGCCTCGATACCTATTTCGTCGACATGGATGCCTGCGGCCCCATGGTCCTCGACGCGCTGTTGTGGATCAAGAACAGGATCGATCCGACCCTGACGCTCCGCCGCTCCTGCCGCGAGGGCGTCTGCGGCTCCTGCGCCATGAATATCGGCGGGCTCAATACCCTGGCCTGTACCAAGGCCATCGAGGAGCTCGACGGGGTGATCAAGGTCTACCCGCTGCCGCACCTGCCGGTGGTCAAGGACCTCGTGCCGGATCTTACGACTTTTTACGCCCAGCACCGGTCGATCGAACCCTGGCTCAAGACCGTAACGCCGGCGCCGGCCAGCGAATGGCTGCAATCGCGCGACGACCGCGAGAAGCTCGACGGGCTCTACGAGTGCATCCTTTGCGCCTGCTGCTCGACCTCCTGCCCGTCCTATTGGTGGAATGGCGAGCGCTATTTGGGCCCGGCCGTGCTTTTGCAGGCCTATCGCTGGCTGATCGACAGCCGCGACGAGGCGACCGGCGAGCGGCTCGACAATCTCGAGGACCCTTTCCGCCTCTATCGCTGCCACACCATCATGAACTGCGCCAATACCTGCCCCAAGGGTCTCAACCCGGCCAAGGCGATCGCGGAAATCAAGAAAATGATGGTTGAACGCAGGATCTAGACAGGAGCAGGCTCCAGAGACCAGGCCTGCGCTAGTCGCAACGCTCCCATGCCTGCCCCGCAGCGGCAAATTGACCGGATCGTCGCCCCGGTCATTGCACCTTCGCACGCGCGCATAATATATGCGCATATTCGAATGAAAGGATAACACCATGGCTCAAGATATCGACTGGCCCGAGTTTATCAAGACGCTCAACCGGCGCGGCATGAAGCTGAGGGAAGGCAATCCCGACGTCATGGCGGCCTTCCGCGCCCTCGACCAGGCCGCCTCCAAGGATGGCGCACTCGATTCCAAGACCAAGGAACTGATGTGCATGGCCATCGGCATCGCCATCCGCTGCGACGGGTGCCTCGCCTATCACGCCAAGGCCGCGATCAAATACGGCGCCACCCGCGAGGAGGTTCTCGATATGATCGGCGTCGCCGTCTATATGGGCGGCGGACCGTCCAACATCTACGGCGCCGAGGCACTCGACGCCTTCGATTCGCTGTTAGCCGCCTCCTGATCCGGAAAGCGCTTGCCGGCACGGACCCCACCTGCTTACCTCGCGCCACAAAGAGCCTGGCGCGAGGGCATTATGTTTGAAACCATCGTTGAACTGGAAGACGCCTCGGAAGCGCGCGTGCTCGTCATGGCGCTCAGGGCGCATGGCTTTCACCCCATGGGCGACGGCGAGGCCGGCCTGCCCGGCCTTCCTGGCGTTCGGAGCCTGCTCAACGGCAAGATCGCGATCAAGGTGCCCGAAGCGGAAGCCGACGACGCCGGCATGCTCGCCCGTGCCCTGCTCGCCGACATGCGCAAGCCCTCGTGAACGCCGCCGACGCCGCCACATTGACGACGCCTTGTCCCGCTATTTGCCGATGTGATGCCGGAGCGGATTGAACCGAACCAATCGTTCTGGTTATAAGCCCGACATCGGCGGGGGCCGATAGTGTGGAGTTCGCAGTGATCCCGAAGATCAATTTGCTG
>JAHJQZ010000020.1 GCA_018818925.1 Alphaproteobacteria bacterium | reverse complement strand
CGTCGCCGTCATCGCCGTCATGCGCAAGCTCATCACCATCCTCAACGCTATCGTCCGGGACAACAAACCATGGCAAAACGCTTGACCTCCAAGACAGTCGCTCCCCCTTGTGGGGAGGGATCAAGGGTGGGGGTTCTGCGCCGGCGTTTGCCGCCCCACCCCACCCGACCCGGCTGCGCCGGGCCTTCTTGCCTTCAATGGTGCCACCGGCACCATTGACCCTTCGGGGCGGCGCGAAGTCCCCATCAAGGGGAGGGAAGCAGGGTTGCGGTGACAGTTTGCTTATTTCCCGCCTTCCCCACGCCCCGCATGGCTCTCCTCCCCCACGAACGCAAGCGCTCCCCGCACCCGCCACTCCTGCCATCTGCTGCCGGTTTTCGGCGGTCGGCGGTGCTAGGAGCGTCGCCTGGCAAAGGAGGACGCCATGACCGAAAGCCAGGCCGGATTCATGCCCGATCTGTCGCTCATTTCACTCGACGCATTCAAACACGATTTGCGCACCGGCCGGCTGCTGCCCAGTCGGCGGCCGCTGCTCGACCGGATCGACGAACACTTCGCGGCGCTCGAACGGGCCGGCATCCACGACCTCGCGGCGGCGCAATCGGCGCTCGGCAGCGCCGGTCGGCTGAAGGCGCTGGCGGCGAAGACCGGGCTTTCGGAAGACTATCTCAAGCTGTTGCGACGCGAGATCAATTCCGTGCTGCCGACGCCCGTCGTTTTTCGCGACGTGCCGAACATGCCCGACGAGTTGCTCGTCCGGCTCGACGACATCGGCATCGCCGACACGGCGGCGCTGTTTCCCCATGTCCGCGATCCGGCGCGCCGCAAGACCTTCGCGGTCGAGTCGGGCCTGCCAGATGAAGACGTGCTTTGGCTCGCCAAGCTCGTCGACGTGTCGCGGATCAAGTGGACCGGACCCAAGCTGGCGCGCCTCATCGTCGATACCGAATTCGACACGGTGGAAAAGCTCGCCAATGCCGAACCGGCGGCGGCGCTCGCCGCCTTCAAGCGCGCCAAGGCCGAGAACAAGGCCTATGATGGCCCGCTCGGCATCGACGACATCGAATCCTGGATCGGGCAGATCATCCGCAGGATGCCGAAGGTGGTCGCGTTCTGACGCATCCGCGCCCAACCACGACGTCCTGCCGCCCTAGCTTTTTGTGGTCGCATCGGATTGGCCCAAACCGGTATCCACTTTTGGGTCCGATGCTCTAGCTGCCGAAGCGGCTCGCCCGGTCGCGCATGCGGGCCTGCTTGAGGCCGAGGGCCCGCTCGCGCAGGATGATGAAGATGCCGGAAGCGACGACGATCGAACCGCCGACCACGGTCTGCCAGGTGACGAGATCGCCGAAGACCCAGTAGCCGATCATGATGGAAAAGATCAGCGAGGTGTATTCGAACGGCGCGATGACCGACATTTCGGCATGGCGGAAGCTCTCGGTCAGCATGATCTGGGCGATGCCGCCGCAGATGCCGGCGCCGATCAGCATGGCTGCCGGGCCGGGATCGGGCATGACCCAGCCGAAGGGAAGCGTCAGGAGCGACAGGATGGTCGTGGTCAGCGAGAAGTAGAAGACGATGGTCGCCGAGCGCTCGGTCTTGGTCAGGTCACGCACCGCGAGGCTGGCGAAGCCGGCGATGAGCGCGCCCAGAAGCGAGGCGACAGCGCCAAGGGTCGAGCCGCTGATCGCCTCGGCGCCGCCGGACAAAAGCGTCAATTGCGGTGTCACGATGATGCCGACCCCGGCAAGGCCGAGCACCACCGCCGACCAGCGATACAAGCGCACCGTCTCCCTGAGCACCAAGGCGCTGAGCACGACGATGAACAGCGGGCCGGCATAGCCGATGGTCACGGCCTCGGGCAGCGGCAACTGGGTCAGGGCATAAAAGCCGAAGCCCATGCCGGTGGCGCCGATCAGCCCGCGCTTCAGATGCGCCATGGGGCGCTTGGTCTTCATGCCGGTAACGAGCTGGCCGCGCAGGACGAGAAAGACGAGAATGGGCGCGAGGGCGAAGAAGGAGCGGTAAAAAACGATCTCGCCGGGCGGGATGTCGCCCGCTGCCTTTACGAGACTTGCCATGGCTAGAAAGATCAGCACCGATCCGACCTTGAGGCCGATGCCGAGCATCGGCCGGCTCTGATTGCTTTCCGGCGCGGCCGGCGTGATCTGGGCGGAATTGGGCACGGAAGGACTCGACGGGCGAAAGCGCGGTGGAGTCGCTCAATACAATCCTTTGCCGCCCGTTCCGCAACCCCTCACCGGTCGCCAGCCTGTCCCATGGCAACACAGAGCCCGATCATTTCGTCGATGTCGCGCCGTTGCGCCGCGGTCGGCGCCGGGGCCGGGGCCGAGACGGTGTCCCACATCTGTCCGGACTCGATCTGCTCGAGCGAACAGGCGCAATAGCGGCGGCAATAGCCCGGATCGGCGGCGCCGAGGCCACAGCTCGCCTCGCACTCGGAGACGAAGCGCTCGGCGCGATGCCAGGTCTGCGGCTGCAAGATGGTTTCGAGCGGCACCAGCACGCCGAGCAGCAGCGGCTGATGGACGAGATAAAGGATCAGCGAGTGCCGGCCGATCCATTTGAGCGCCCGACCGAACCAGCCCCAGTCCGCCGGTCCGGCGATCAGGGCGCCTGGCTGCGGTTGCGTCAACGTCCGGCCGAAGCCCATGCCCATCAGGAAGATGCCGAACCAGGGAAAGACCGGCACCAGGTCGTTGGTATAGGGCGGCACCACCCAGAAGCCGAGCCAGCTCAGCGGCTTTTCGTTGAAAGCCGGATCGTGATGGGCAATGCCGACCACGAGCATGAAGATGCCGATCGGGATCCACAGTTCGGCCGGCAGCAGCAGCGCCGCCAGCCCGAGCAGGGCGAACAGCGCCAGGGCATGCAATATGCCGAAATAGACGAAGGCCGGCTGGAAGGTGAACCAGGTGGCGCCGGTGATGAGCAGGGCCGCCCCCGCCAGCACCAGCCAGCGCCGCCAGAAGGCGCGCCAGCGCACCCTGCGTCCATGCGCCAGATAAAGGCTCAATCCGGACAGCCCGACGAAGCTGCCGACCAGCAGCTTCTGGAAACCGATCCAGCCCCAGGCGGTGTCCATCGGCCAGAGGACGAACTCGAAATACCGGAGGTCCCAGCACAGGTGGAAGATCATGACGCCGACAAGGGCCATCCCCCGCGCGATGTCGACGCGGACGAGGCGTGGCAGGGGAGGCGGCGCGGAAGCGGTTTGCATGTCGGTCATGATCGGTTCTAACTAACCGTTTGCCGGAATGCCGACAATCGGATTGCGCCGGGAGACATGATGGCCGCCCTTACCACCATCGGCTTCGATGCCGACGACACGCTCTGGCACAATGAACGCTTCTTCAAGCTGACCGAGGCGCGTTTCGCCGAGCTGCTCGGCGACTATGGCGAGCGCGCCCAACTGCTCGACCGGCTGCTTGCCGCCGAGCGGCGCAACATCACGCGCTACGGGTTCGGCATCAAGGGCTTCATCCTGTCGATGATCGAAACCGCCGTCGAGGTTACCGGCGGCAAGGTCCAAGGCGACGTGATCGGAGAAATCCTCGCAGCCGGGCGGGAGATGCTGGCCCATCCGGTCGAGCCCCTGCCCCATGCCCGTGAAGCGATCGAGGCTTTGAGAGGGCGGTTTACGCTGGTCCTTATCACCAAGGGCGACCTGTTCGACCAGGAACGAAAGCTCGCCCAATCCGGTCTCGATCCCTTGTTCGACGGCGTCGAGATCGTCTCGGACAAGACCGAGGCCACTTATCGGCGCCTGTTCGCCCGCTACGGCTCAGGACCGGAAACGGCGATGATGGTGGGCAATTCTCTCAAATCCGACATCGTGCCGGCGCTCGCTGCCGGCGCCTGGGGCGTGCATGTGCCGCACGAGCTCAGTTTCGCCCTCGAATTCGCGGAAAAGCCCGAGACTCACGCGCGCTTCCGCCAGATCGCCGATCTCGGCGCGCTCGAGGCGCTGATCGCCGCTATCGGCTGATTCCTGTAGCCACGGCGGCGCATGACGAAGAAAATCTGTCACGGACGCTTCAAAAAGCGCCGAACTTGTGCACACTGCCCCCGCCCCACGAGTACAGTTTGCATACCATGATCGCCACACAGATTTCGTCCCCGATGACCAAGGAACAGGCCTGTGCCCTGGTCGATGCCGTCATGAACCGCGAGGAGCTGGCGCTGTCGGCGACGGCGCGCGAGGAAAGCGAGGGTGGCTGGGTGTTCGAGGCGATCTGCGACGCGCGGCCCGACCTCGCCGCCTTTGCAAAACTCGCCGGCGATGTGCTCGACGGCGAGGTCAGCTTTGTCGCCGAGACGATGGACGCCGGGATCGACTGGGTGTCGCGCGCGCTCGACGGGCTGCCCTCGGTGCTGGCCGGCGGCTTTTTCATCCATGGCAGTCACATCGATGCGCCGGCCCCGCACGGCGCCATTCCCGTGCTGATCGAGGCGGCGCAGGCTTTCGGCACCGGCCATCACGAGACGACGGCGGGATGCCTGGAAGCGATCAACCTCATTCTAAAGCGCAGGAAACCGCGCGCCGCGCTTGATGTCGGCACCGGCACCGGGGTTCTGGCCATCGCGCTCGGCAAGCGCTTGCGCCAGACAATCGTGGCCACTGATATCGATCCGGTCGCGGTCAGGACGGCCAGAGAGAACGCGCGGATCAACGGCGTCGGCCCGGACATCATCGCCGTGACGGCGAGCGGGCTCGATCATCCCGCGGTCGGCAAGCGCCGGCCCTACGATCTGATCGTCGCCAATATTCTTGCTGGTCCCTTGACCCAGCTTGCTCCATCCATCGGCGAGGCGGCCGAAAATGGTGCGACGATCATCCTGTCGGGCATTCTCAATCGCCAGGCAGCGCGGGTCGTTTCCGCCTATGCCCGGCAGGGCATGGCCCTTAACCGCAGGCTCGAACGCGGCGACTGGTCGACGCTGATCCTGGAAAAGCGCGGAACCCGGCAGCGGCGCTGACGCATGAGCATCGTGCGCAAACAAAAAGCGCGAGTCGGATCCTGACGGATCGGGCTCGCGCAGTGTTGCACGGATCGTGCGTGATCTTGCGCCTCGGCCGGGAGGTCTTTCGGCGGAGGCGCTGGCGCTAGAGGACGGGCGCGCGGGCCGGGATGATGATGCGCGGACCGGAGGTGCGGGTCGTAGCGTGGTCGAAACGGCAGGCGGGCGCCCAGCGCTGCCTGTCGCGGCCCGGCTGGCGGGCGTGTTCAGCGCTTGTCGGCATGATGGGAATAGGTGTCGACGGTGCTGCGGTAATTGGCGAGGGTGCGCTCCGCCTGGCGGGTCCGCGCGTCCATCATGGCGTCGAGCACGGTGCGGAGGAAGCTCTTGGACTGGCTCATGTCTGATCCTTGGGGGAAGGAATTGTCTAAAGCCTTAATCTAGTGCTTTGGCCGAGGGCGTGTTAGCCCTTCGCCTGCATGCTTGGCATGCGTCTCCTGCATGAAGGTCAGTATTTCTGTCAAAATGAGCAACTCCATTCCCCCCGCCCGTACGGCGCGGTTACAAACCTATTCCGACGCCTCCGATCCGAAGACGGTCAAGCCGCGCCTTGACGCCGTGAGGCGCGAGATGAACGCGCGCGGTCTTTCCGGCTATCTGGTGCCGCGCGGCGACATGTTCCGCGGCGAATACCTGCCAGCCCATGCCGAACGGCTGCGCTGGCTTACCAGCTTCACCGGTTCGGCCGGACTTGCCGTCATCGGTCGCGACAAGGCGGCGCTGTTCGTCGACGGGCGCTACGCCACCCAGGCGCCGCGCCAGACCGATACAAGCGCGTTCGCCGTGCTGCCGGCGGTGCAGGGCGGCTATTCCGATGCCCTGCGCGACATTGCCGGCAAGGTCGGCCCGGTCGGCTACGATCCCTGGCTGTTCTCGCCGGGCGACCTCGAAGGGCTCGCGTCCATACTCGGCACCGGCCGGCTCAAGGCCACGGACAATCTGGTCGACCTGATCTGGACCGAAGACCGCCCGGCACCGCCTGAGGCCCCGGTCGAGCTTTTGGGAGACAATCGTGCCGGCAAGTCGCGTCGGCAAAAGCTCGGCGAACTGCGCAACACCATCTTCGAAGCCGGTGCCGACGCGCTGCTGATCACCCTGCCCGAATCGGTCAACTGGCTGATGAACATGCGCGGCCGCGACGTGCCGCACACGCCCTTCGCTCTCAGCCTCGCGCTGGTGCCGACCGAGGGCCGACCGACCCTTTTCATTGACATCAGCAAGATCGGCGCCGATGCGGCGGCTTTGGGCGCGGACACGGATTTTGCCCCGATCGAGTCATTGCCCGACCATCTCGTGCGTCTCGGCACCAACAAAAAAACCGTATGGACCGATGCCGGCAGCGCCCCGTCGATCCTGGTTTCGACCCTCAGGGACAGCGGCGCCAGTCTGGTCGAGAAGCGCGATCCCGTCCTCGACCTCAAGTCGCGCAAGAACGACGCCGAAATCTCCGGCATACGCGATGCCCATCGCCGCGACGGCGTCGCCATGGCGAAGTTCCTGTGCTGGCTCGACGGCGTCGCCGGCTCGGCCGGACTGACCGAAATCGACGTGGTCGAGCGGCTTGAAGCCTTCCGGCGCGAGGACGAGACGCTGGTCGACATCAGCTTCGACACCATCTGCGGCTCCGGTCCGAACGGCGCCATCATGCATTATCGCGTCACCGAGACCTCGAACCGCACGCTCGTGCCGGGCGAGTTGCTGCTGGTGGACAGCGGCGCCCAATATCTTTCCGGCACCACCGACATCACGCGCACCGTCGCGACCGGGCCGGTCGCGCCCGAGCACAAGGACCGCAATACCCGCGTCCTCAAGGGCATGATCGCCATTTCGCGCCTCAAGTTCCCGCTCGGCACGACCGGCGCCCAGATCGATGCCTTCGCGCGCCATCCGCTCTGGGAGATCGGCGAGAACTTCGCCCACGGCACCGGCCACGGTGTCGGCGCCTTCCTGAGCGTTCACGAAGGCCCAATCGGCATCGCGCCGCGCTATCATGTGCCCTTTGCCCCCGGCAATGTGGTTTCCAACGAGCCGGGCTTCTATCTCGAGGACGGCTACGGCATCCGCATCGAGAACCTCGTCCACGTCGTCGCGGCAACGGAACCGCGCTTTTTGTGCTTCGAGACGCTGACGCTGGCGCCCATAGACACGCGCCTGATCGCGATGGCGATGCTGACCATCGAGGAACGCGACTGGCTCAACGCCTATCACGCGCGGGTTCTGAGCGAGATCGGCCCGGCACTCGATGCCGAAACAAGGGGCTGGCTGGAAAAGGCGACGGCGGCGGTGTAGAGCCCGGGCAGCGGCCCAATCCGTCGCGTCATTGCGAGGAGCGCAGCGACGCGGCAATCCAGGAGTTGGCAAGCGCCGTCGCTGATAGCCCTCTGGATTGCCGCGCGCCCCATGGGCGCTCGCAATGACGGCGGCGAGGCCCTGCCCTACCCCTCGCCGACGAGCGCTAACCAGGCGTCCTCGTCGATGACCTCTATGCCGAGTTGCTCGGCCTGCTTGAGCTTCGACCCAGCACCTGGCCCGGCGACGACGAGGTCGGTGTTGGCCGAGACCGACCCGGCGACCTTGGCGCCGAGCCGTTCGGCCTTGGCCTTGGCCTCGGAACGGGTCAGCTTTTCGAGTGTGCCGGTGAAGACCACGGTCTTGCCAGCGACCCGAGACCCGGCGGTGTCTGGCGCTTCCTCGGCGACCACTTCCAGATGAGCGACGAGCCGGTTGATGGACGCTCTTTCGGCCTGCTGCGCGAAGGCGGCGACGAGCGCTACGCCGACCGTGTCGCCGATGCCCTCGATACCGGTCAGTTCGTCCCAGGCGCCGCGCGATTGAACCGATACCGCCGGTTCGGCGGCCCATGCGGCGGCGCGCACCGGCTTGATCCTCGCCTTGCGGGCATCGTCGGCGGCGCGGGCGCGTTCGACCAGCACGGCGGCCTCGGCTTCGAGATGCCGCTCCATGGCCGGATAGGCTTGGTCCAGGGCGGCGAGCAATGCCCGCCAGTTGCCGTAGTGCCGCGCCAGATCGGCGGAGACCACCTCGCCGACATGGCGGATGCCGAGCGCGAAGATCAAGCGGCGCAAATCGATGGTCTGGCGGGCGTCGATGGCGTCGAACAGCTTTTCGGCCGATTTCTCGCCCCAGCCGTCCTTGTCCTGCAATTGCTGCGCCGTGCCCGGACCGTGGCGGTCCCTGAGAGTGAAGATATCGGCCGGCTCGTCGATCCAGCCATCGGCATGGAACTGCTCGACTTGCTTGGAACCCAGGCCCTCAATGTCGAAGGCGGCGCGCGAGACGAAATGCCTGAGCTTTTCGACCGCTTGGGCCGGGCAGATGAGCCCGCCCGAACAACGCCGGACACTGTCGCCCTCCTCGCGGATCGCCTCGGAACCGCATTCGGGGCATATGTGTGGAAACTGGAAGGGCGCCGACCCTGCCGGCCGCCTGTCGAGGTCGACATCGGCCACTTTCGGGATGACGTCGCCGGCGCGATAGACCTGTACCCAGTCGCCGACGCGGATGTCCTTGCCGCCGCGGATCGGGTTGCCCTCGTTGTCGCGGCCGGCAATGTAGTCCTCGTTGTGCAGCGTCGCATTGGAGACGACGACGCCGCCGACCGTCACCGGCTTGAGGCGCGCCACCGGGCTCAGGGCGCCGGTGCGGCCGACCTGGATGTCGATGGCTTCGAGCTCGGTCCAGGCCAGTTCGGCCGGGAACTTGTGGGCGATGGCCCAGCGTGGCGCCCGCGCCACGTAGCCCCAGCGCTCTTGCAGGCGCAGATCGTCGAGCTTGTAGACGACGCCATCGATGTCGTAGCCGAGCGTGGCGCGCCGGGATTCGATCAGATGGTAGTGCGCCAGCATCTCCTCGACGTTCATGCAGAGCTTGAAGTGCGGGTTGATCGTGAAGCCCCATTCGCCGAGTTTCTGCACCGCCTCGAACTGCGTTTCGGCAAACCTTTCCGAGACATGGCCCCAGGCATAGGCGAAGAACTTCAAATTGCGCTTTGCCGTCACCGACGGATCGAGCTGCCTCAGAGAACCCGCCGCCGTGTTGCGCGGATTGACATAGACCTGGCCGCCCTCCGCCGCCGAACGCGCGTTCAGCGCCCTGAACTCGGCATGCGACATGTAGACCTCGCCCCTCACCTCGATGACATCCGGCCAGCCACTGCCGGCCAGTTGGTCGGGGATCTCGGCGATGGTTCTGAGATTGGCGGTGATGTCCTCGCCGACAGCCCCGTCGCCGCGCGTGGCGCCGCGCACGAACCTGCCCTTCTCGTAGCGCAGCGAGGCCGACAGGCCATCGATCTTCGGCTCGGCGGTGAAGGCGAGCCTGAGGCCAGCCTCGCGCTCGAAGAACTTCTTGCCGCGCGCCACGAAGTCCTCGACATCGGAATCCTCGAAGGCGTTGGCGAGCGATAGCATCGGCACCTGATGAATGACCTTGGCGAAGCCTTCGGCCGGCGCCGAACCGACCTTTTCGGAAAGGGAATCGGCCCGCCTGAGATCGGGAAACGCCGCCTCGATGGCAAGGTAGCGGCGCTTGAGCGCGTCGTAATCGGCGTCGGAGAGTTCGGGATTGTCCTTTTCGAAATAGGCGGCATCGGCGGCGCTCAGCAGTTCATGCAGCCGTTGGTATTCGGCCCGGGCCGCGCTTTCGCTCAGGCCGGCGACGTCGCGCTCGGTATCGGCCATCAGTGGACCTCGGACAACAGCCGCCCGGCGGCGGCGCGGGCTTCGTCGGTGATGCGGGCACCAGCGAGCATGCGGGCCAGTTCCTCGTTGCGCGCCGCGCCGGCGAGCGGCTTGACATGGGTGCGCATGAAGGCGCCCTCCTCGACCGCCTGCTTTTCGATG